>JH611113.1 GCA_000252485.1 Prochloron didemni P4-Papua_New_Guinea
GCCTTGTAGGGGAAGGCTGGCCATAATGCCTGTGGTAGCCACTAGACCGCTGAGGGGATCCAGTCCTAGTTTCATTTCCTGGAAGTCGTCGATGCCGTCACCATCGGTATCTGGGTTACTGTCCGAGGTGCCGATGGTAAATTCTATATCATCTGGTAAGCCGTCCCCGTCTGTGTCTGGAGACTCACTGGCTTCAAATATAGGATTGTTGTCCAACCATGTCTGTTCACCGGAAGGGGCTGTGGTTCCCTGAGTGCTGCCTACCAGTTGAGTAAGGGGGTCAAACAAGGTTACCTTGTAAGGGGTACTGGCTGGGAGGATGAATCTGTAGTGCCCCTCAGCATTGCTGCGAGTGCGTTGGGGGATATTGGAATTCCCAGTTTCTACCACTATATAATTATGTGGTTGATTCTTTACATAAAAATGATAAACAGAACCATTGCTCTGTATTAGTGAAGGACGGACTTTATCCGGGAAGGGGTTATTATCCAGATCTGGCAATCCCGTTCCCACCAAGGATTTAGTAATTAAGGGCTGGTCGGGATCGTTAGAAACAATTTGCAACTGTCCCCGTTGCAGTCCTAATTCGTTGGCATCGAAATGGACATCCAACTTCAAGGATTCCCCTCGGTCCAGAAGAAGAGGGCGATCCGGGCCGAAGTCTTCTGGCAGTCCGGAGACGGTAAACTGACCTGCACCCCATTCATTCATGCCAATATCCGTAATAGACAGGGGTAAGATGCCGTTATTGGTAATGGTGACAAAGTCTTCCTTGGTGCTTGGCTTCTCTCCTAACCCTATACCGCCAAAATTATTGTTGGACTTCCATTTTACGGCAATCTCAGAGCGAGGCTCCAGTGCGCGACCTTGCAATTCTATGATATGGGGGGATTCTGGATCGTTGGTGTGAATTATGAGAGTCTCGGTAAAATCTCCAACATCTAAGGGATCGAACAGCACCTTTAGTTCCACCTCCCCTTCAGGACCGTCAAAGTCAGACTGCTCTAGGATGGTACCAGCTAAATCGTTCAAAATTAAGAAGTTATTGTTGCTGTTGGCTAAGGTAACGCTTTCAATCACTAGGGGTTCCAAACCAAGATTTTTTAAGCCTAAAGATTCCACCACTAGATCTCCCCCGATACCGTCACCTGCAACTTCCTCAAAGTTCCAAGATTTATCGAGATAAGCAGATAAATTTAACAAAGGTGTTTCCGGGGATCTTATCTCCACGCTGTGACCAATGTCGTAGGGTAAACTGTGATTGCGTCGATATAATTCAAGGGTTGAAAGTGTTTTGAATGGAGATTTTATAGTTATTCTTACCCGTTTGGTGGTTATGGGCTGATGATAAATCCCTACCTCATTAGGTGCCACTCCAGTAGCCGCCTGCAAAACCAAAACATGCTCCTGGGAAAAACTGCGATTTATTTCTACTTGTATTATTCCTGCACTCTGGATATCATAGGGATAAGTACGAATTGTTTTCCCCTTTACGTACCAATATGCTTCACCAAGACCCAGTTCGTGGCCTAATTCATGGGAAGCAATTCGGGCTGCGTTTTCGGTAAAAGAGATAGGGCCATTAAAAAAACTCTTTTTTGAAGCTATTGCATTGAAGTATACAATAGGACGGTCTGATGATGTGCTGCCAGGTCTTATGTTTAATTCTTCAGCAAAAATGTACTCTCTCGATGCCTTAGACAAGCTATCATTGGTTAACGCCCCTATACCTGGAAAATCACCAACAGTCTCACCAAAAGGTATAGTTGAAGAATTGAAGCCCCAGTTAACTTTGAGCTGACCTCCTTCATCGTTAACCCTAATAGCATTTCCCGTCTCGTTAACTGGTTCAAAGTGTTGCCTCACAAAAGAAACCAGCCGCTCTCCAGCGTTGGATATAGCTTCATCTAGCTGCTGGTTTGTTGGGTTTTGATTCGGTAGTACACCGGAAAACTCCTTCTTAAACAGGTCTGAAGCTTCCTGAAATTGCCCATCAATCCTTATCCCATCAAAGTTGAGGGGGTCTGTGAGATAATCCCTCAGTAAAGTCTCAAATGCTGCCTTGCTAACGCCAATAGTGGTGGGGGCAACGATGGTACCTTTAAGGAAAATATAGTCAGTACTTACATAGATAAACTCACCGTCATATATCGGTTTGATCTGCAAAGGTCTATCCCCAAGTTTAATCCCCATGCGGCCCTCACTATTCCCCTCATTCCATGGGTCGAAAGTCAAGGTGGCTGTACCGCTACCGCTGACCCCGTTGGTTAACTCTTCTGAGTAAAATGGACCGTCCAAATTGCTGAAGGTGGTTGTTATCTTGGTGGGTAGATGATATTCCAATTCCTTTTTACGAACGAAACCTCCCGGACCATCCCCTAGGGTTTTCACAAAAAGAGCCACATTACTCGGTCCTTCCGGATCCACCACCGATAGGAAGCGAGCTACGTTAAACTTCTTATCTACTAGAAGATTGCTGGGGTCTCCTTGTTGGTAAGCCTGTACTGTAATTTGAGCTGCGTAGAGTTGGTCCGCTACATGCATGGGAATATCAGCTAGCATATCCAAAACCTCCACTTTAATGGTTTCACTTTTACCTGGCTTGAGTTGCAATTCCTTTTTTGGCAGTCCTTCTAGAAATTGGTCAACTGGTCCATCTGCGGTTAATTTAACAACGAGGGTATTGTCTCCTGAACC
>JH611114.1 GCA_000252485.1 Prochloron didemni P4-Papua_New_Guinea
CCCCAAAGCATCCGCCCAAGAAAATTAATACAATCAGCAATTTTTTCATAGGTTGACCCTCATTCAAACAGTCAGTGCCAACTAACCCCATTCAACAGCCTAACACAAGATAACTAAATATTACAATAAGTGGTTATTGGCAAGCTTCTAATTCAACTCCCAACTGAGACACCCCTTGTTTAGCTTGAAGGAATTAACAAGTCAAGCTAATGATTGTTAAAATAAATTACAATCTCTAATGTGGTAATGTTTTCTCAGACTTGCTATGGGTAACTGAATAGTTCGCCTGAGGGAAGATTTACTCACACTTGCTATGGGTAACTGAACAACTCGCCCTTCTGCACTAAGGATGAGGTTATCTGAGTCAATCACCCCATTGGTTCTGATGGGAAACTGATAGCCCCATTGCCATCGGATTTCTGACTCCACTACCATTTCGTCCTTGTCAATTCGAACGAGTAGATGTTCTGGATCCGGTGAATTAGTTGGCATTCCCGTCTTCTGCCCATAAGAAATCAAGACATAGGATCCACTTGCGTCCAGAGGACCGCTCAAGTTTGCAGCACCTAGGAAAGACCACCCTGCTGCGGAGCGCCTTAGCAAAAGGGTATCTGAGGGTCCAGAATCTGC
>JH611115.1 GCA_000252485.1 Prochloron didemni P4-Papua_New_Guinea
GGACTATACTGTGGGTTCTACACCAGATGAGGTGGACCATCATTGGTATGACCTGGACTTCGATAACAACTTTGCCCAGGAACCCAACTTCCTAGCACAATTAGCTAGCTATGATGGTCCTGACTCCGCAGGACTGCGCTATCAAAACCTCACAGATGAGGGGCTGCAGGTATTCGTAGAGGAGGATACTAGCCGAGATAGTGAAACCTGGCATACTACAGAAGTAGTCAATTTCTTGGCTATTGCCGATGGTGTTCTGTCAGGATACGGTTACGACCCAATAACTGGAACGGCACTCGTTAACGGTACTGACAGTGACGAGATTTTCTTCGGTACTGAAGGGGATGACTCGATTACTGGTGGTTTGGGTAGGGATGTTTTTGTCCTGGGTCAGTCCGCAGATGTTATCTCTGATTTTACTCTAGATGTGGATAAGATTGGCTTGGCAGTGGAGTTTGAAGAGTTGACTTTTACTCAAATTGGTAGTGATAGCGTTGTTAGCCTTGGGCTTGATTCTCTAACTCTAACTGGTGTTGATTCTGGTTTGTTGACAGAGTCCGACTTTATTTCTTTGATTTAGAACCATTTGGCCCAAGTAGGAGCGGGATTACTCTGCCTCTAGTTGGGCCAATTTTATTAGGAGGTAAGAACTAATGAGCAAGTATATGAGATTTAGGAAAAAAGAATGGCTTTTTCTACTGAGATGGACGGTAGCAACTACTGTCAGTTTTACCTTAGGAAGTCCGTTCATTCTGACAGTTATGTTTTTTGCTGGCTTCTCAATGGATGGTGGTTCACTTGGTAATTTAACTACTCTGATATCTTTTACCTTAGTAGGTTTGATAATTGGAGCTTCAATTGGTTTTGGCCAAACACTTGCTTTGATTGGGCAAGCTAAACAACCGATTTTGTGGCTACCAGTCAGCGTCTTCGGTGGAACTTTAGGCGGTTTCCTAGTTGGTTTGGTAAGCCTAACAAGCTTTGAGCTTGCTTTTATTTTGAGCGCAGCTATGCCAGGAATTTTTCTTGGGATTGCCCAAAAGATTGTTTTAATGAAGTTCTTGAAAAAAGCTACTGGCTGGATAATTGCTAATATAATTAGTTTGACCTCCGCACAGGTTGTGCTTGTTGCTGGCCTTGCAAATATGGGTGCTGATAGAATATTAAACATAATCAACTTTAAATTATCATTCCGCCTATTTATTGACCTAATTATAATTTTCGCTAGTGTAGCTGTAATCGGGTTGATTACGGGTATTAATCTTACCTGGTTGTTGAAAAACTTCAAGAAAGAATAGTGGATAGTGGATAGTTGATAGTGGATAGTTGATAGTGGATAGTGGATAGTTGATAGTTTACAGTTTTTTCGTAGGGTGGGCATTGCCCACCACAGCATCAGGAGCTGTAGTCAAAAGCAGTATCAATAGTCTCCTGACGGACGGCAGTTACAATATTCTGAAAAAACTAGATCTTCTACCCAACTGGTTTTGACCATACCCATAGTTGATATAGCGCTTCGCGCTGGTGCCGTTACACACTACGTTTTTGTACAAAAGTAATACAATAGCTGCATCACCTTTGTACAAAGCGAAAGGGGCATTTTTCTTATCAACCTCTTAATTGCCTGCACTGAGCGTAGCCGAAGTGTTCATTGTTAATTGTTCATTGCTCATTGCTATAGCTCCAGATTCCCCTTCCACCCCTTGCAGAGAGGGTCGTCGAACTGCCCCAAATAAAAAAGACTATGATTTTTTTGATTCAATGAGTACTATGACTTTTCAATTCCACAGAATCATAGTCATCATGATAATCACGAAATCATAGCAAAAAATGAGAAGCCTTCCCCAGGGGGCCTTGTCGCATAGAGCGATTGTGTGTTACTATGGCGCCAGGAGGTTTTAGAGAACATTGGGCTTGTGTTCCTTTATCTAGCACCGAATCCACTAATATTCAGGCAAATGGAAGCACTACACCAGATTTTAGAAGGTAAAAGAAAGTCATGAACAAGCAAAATAAAGCAATTGTTTCCGGGGCGATCGCCCTCTTCTCTTTCGGTTTAGCCTATGTTCCCCTACCAGGAGTAAATCAAACCATCTTTGTAGTCAGTGGGAGCGAATTAGCTGAACCATTAGAATTAATCGAAGACCTGTTTGAAGAGCAAAATCCCAACCTTGAAATTGAAATCAAAATTCAAGGTTCTCAAGACTTAGTCAATAACTATATTGACGACAAGAACGACTTTAAACCCACCGTTCTCATTCCCGCTTCTGGAGAAATTTTAACAGAATTGAGCCAGCGCTGGCAAGCCCAAAATCAAACTCAACCTTTCTCCCAAACCCCTCAACCCATTGCTAAAACATTTTTAGTAGGAATAGCTTGGCCGGAACGGGGTAATACACTCTTTCCTCAAGGTAATTTTTCTTGGGAAAAAGTGGAAAAAGCCATAGAATTAAGCAACTGGGACAAAATAGGTGGAAAAAACAATTGGGGCAGTTTTGACTTTGTGATGACCGACCCCAACCGTTCCAACAGTGGTCAGTTAACCTTGAGTTTGTGGGCCGATTCTAAAAGCAAAAATCTAGCCGATGCTAAGATAGCATCTTTAGTCAAAACAGTTAAGAATCATCTCTATCAACCTCCCCGGTCCACCGATATTTTACTCCAAGAATTTATTGCTCGCGGTCCCAACGATGCTGACGTAGCCACAGTATATGAAAGCATCGCTCTTTATCGCTGGCAACAAGCAGGAGCAAATCAAGGCAAGCCCTATCAAATTTATTACTTAAACCCCACTGTAGAAACTGTAGCAACTGCTGCCATTGTGGGACGAGATGTGAGCAAAAAAGAAGCTCAAGCTGGGAGTAAATTTATAGATTTTCTCCTGCAAAAAGAGCAACAAGAAATATTCATTCAGTACGGTTTTCGACCAGTAAAGGATAAAATAGATTTAAAATCCGTTCCCAAAAGTCCTTGGAATGAAAATATTCCCGGTGCAGAAATAAAACCCAAGGTTTCCATTAAACCAGCACCAAAGAAAGAAGAAATTGGGGAACTGCAAAAATTGTGGCAACGAAATTAATCCATAAACAATGAACAATGAACAATTAACAATAAACAATTTTCAATGAGTACAATGAGCAATTCCCCAATAACAAAAAACAAACAACAAAAAACAAACAACCAACAACAAACAACAAACAAACAACGAACTCCGTTTCCGGACCACACCCAACTACCAGAATCAGATGGTACATTCGTGAAGAATTTTCAAGAACATCCCCAAAGCATTATCCTG
>JH611116.1 GCA_000252485.1 Prochloron didemni P4-Papua_New_Guinea
TTGGATTAACAACCTGCTGCGGACACGTTTTGGTGAAGTGGATCGGGAACTGGCAGCAATGGTAGAAACCATCGCCTCCCTTCCCTCAGAAGAATTAGTTTCCCCACTTCTGCAACTAGACCGCTCCGAATTATTGGCACGGTTTCAGATTGAAGAAAAGGAAGAATAAGCGATGGCAGCATGACGAGTTTTATTTGTTTTTGCCCATTCTTCTGAAAGGAGTAATGGGCAATGGGGAATTGGCGATCGCTCTCTGGACATTGAAGACCGGACAAAACTGTCAGAGTACTAATAGACTTTTTCAAAAAACCCTATTTATCAGCATTCAACGGAACTAGATATGATAAAATAGTGGTGTTGTTTAAAAAATGGTATCCCGTGACACGATTAATTCATGACCAATTCGCTAAACAATACCTCAGGGAATTGCTTTCTCCTCTTGGCATTGTAGAAACCAGTAAAGAAATTAGGCCAGAAGTACGTCAAATTGACCTTCTATTTACCCCGTCCGACTCAGGGTCAGAGGAGAGGAAAAATCTGGGTTTATTAGGGAAATTGACCCTAACGCCAGCCTTATTTGAACCCTTCCGCAATCCAGTAACCGCCAACCAAATTAGGAGTTGTACCATGAAACTGTTTGCAGTTCATGGGGAATTAGAAAGAGAAGCAAAACGCAAAAAAACCTCTTTGGATGATGCCAAGCTTCCTCAATTGTGGATTTTAACTCCAACTGCTTCAGATAATTTATTAGAACTCTTTC
>JH611117.1 GCA_000252485.1 Prochloron didemni P4-Papua_New_Guinea
CTCTCGGATTAATGTTATTCAAGCACCTTTAGATCAAGATACATCTTCTGGTTCTCATTCTGCTTATTTAGATCCTAGCGATCGCCCTCTTTCTCCTGGAGAAGTTTTCGTTCTTTTCATTCTTGGTCTTACGTTCTTGGGTTGTTTGATTTTGGTTATTGTTCTCGGTTTGAGTCGTGGGGATATCATAACAATTAACAATTAACAATTAACAATTAACAATTAAGAGGTTGATAAGAAAGATTTACGAATATCGCTTGACAACTATACTAGTCAAGAAGTTATCTTGTAAGGGTCGGAAACTGTGCCGTCATATTGTAACTGCAGTCCGTCAGGGGACTATTGATACTGCTTTTGACTACAGCTCCTGATGCTGTGGTGGGCAATGCCCACCCTACTAAAAAACTCTCAGTTTCTAGCAATAGTTGTTGCTCCTATTTCTCCCACATCATGCAAAACAATTATTGCTCCAGGATAAGCATTAGCGAGAATAAACCAACTGGCAAATTGAGAGGAGCTAATATGAGTATCGTAGGGCCAAATAGAACCTAGGGCAACATCATATTGATATTTTTCCTTGAGGAAAGGTTGTATTGGTAAACCAACCAGGAGGAAAGAAAGGAATCAGAAACAAGGATATTGCTAGGAAGATACCGAGAAAGATGAGAAAATAACGAACAATTACAAATTTCTCATCTAGGAAGCAATTAATTAATGATTTGCGAATTTTAACCATGAATAATTATTCTGAGCGATCGCCTTTGGCAGAGTAGAGAATTTATTGCCACTCTAAGAATCGTCTGCAAACTAGACACTGACTTGTAATAACCAGACTTTGATTAATTTGTAAACAATGCACAAAATTGTTTTAAACTTGGATATTTATTCCTATCAAATTGATTTTATTGGCAATGTTAACAACGCTGTTTATATCCAATGGATGGAAATAGGGAGATTTAAACTGCTTGAAGCGGTTGGAATGCCAACTTATGAGATTTTTAAACAAGGTATTGTCCCAGTTTTGGTTCATACCAGTATTACCTATAAGTTACCCTTGTATCTAGGCGATCACGTTCAAGTAGAACTCTGGCTGTCTGAATTGCGAAAGGCTTCTGCTATCATAAAATTTTGTTTCTATAACAACCAACAGCAACTGGTCGCAGAGGGAACTCAAAAAGGCTTATTTGTTGATAGACAAACTAGGCGTCCAAGGCGGCTTCTTCCATCCGAAAGATATTTGTTTTTACCCTATTTAGAAGAAACAAAACAGTAAAATTTTGACTTTCTCTGTCATGCTGAAAACCTTGGTATATAATGGTTTTAGCTATTGTTGTCAGAGAGTCAGTTTTAGATCAGCGCAATCGCTTGTTAAATCTTGAACTTGGGTTGCAGTCCCTCATTAAGGTAGTTGACGGTAATTTTGAAGCTATTCCTTTAGAAGATAGTTCTTTCCAGGTGGTGTGGTCTCAGGATGCAATTTTGCATAGCGGCGATCGCCAATCGGTATTGCAAGAAGTCAATCGAGTGCTGCAGTCGGGAGGAGAATTTATTTTCACCGATATTATGCAGCGTCGGGACTGTTCTCAGAAACAACTGCAACCAGTGTTAAACCGCATACACTTAGATAGTCTGGGTTCGGTGGAGTTCTATCAAGAAACTGCAGCAACATTGGGTTGGGAAGAGATTCAATGGCTCGACCTTTCCCACCAATTGGTCAATCACTACAGTCACATACTGGCTGTTGTGAATCGGAAGTACGAAGAAGTAGTTCTAACCTGCGGTCAAGATTATATTGACCAAATGAAGGTAGGACTACAACATTGGATTGATGCAGGGAACCAGGGGAATATCCGCTGGGGTATTCTTCATTTCCGCAAACCTTAGCTTGGTATTTAGTTAAGAAACCTACCCCTACAAGAGCCTGGAAAGTCCCCCTTTTGAAGGGGGATTTAGGGGGATATTCGTAGCAAATATTTTCGTAATTCATATTAAACTAGATATTATACCAAATTCTTAAAACAAGTTTTGTCATCATTCGCGAACCGTGGGAACATCTCCAAACAACAACAGAACAGCTCAAACCAGGTTGGCTAATACCTACTATGCTAGACTAGGTGTAACTCCTTGGGCTTCGGAAATTGAAATTAGGCGCAATTATCGAGAATTAAGCAAACGCTATCATCCAGATACAACAACATTCCCCCAACAAGTTGCTAAGGAAAAATTTCAGCTTATTAATGAGGCTTACGCTACACTTAGCAACCCAGAACGCCGCCAGTTATATGATGCTAAAATGGGCTTTTCTCGGATTAATGTTATTCAAGCACCTTTAGATCAAGATACATCTTCTGGTTCTAATTCTGCTTATTTAGATCCTAGCGATCGCCCTCTTTCTCCTGGAGAAGTTTTCGTTCTTTTCATTCTTGGTCTTACGTTCTTGGGTTGTTTGATTTTGGTTATTGTTCTCGGTTTGAGTCGTGGGGATATCATAACAATTAACAATTAACAATTAACAATTAACAATTGATAGTTATACAATAACCGGTTGGTTGATCTAACTCAATCAATTCTATCGTCCTAAAGGAATGTGACGGTGGTGGATTCTAGAATTGTAGGGTGGGCATCGCCCACCACAACCAAATTTTATATCCTCAACTCAAGAGAAATTGAATAATATCTAATTAAAATCTAACTAAAAAGGAACGCGATCGCAGATAAAATGTAAATCCCCATTGCTAATTAAAGCTCCTGGTAATAATCTTGAAACACAGATGAACGCAGATAAACGCAGATGATATTGACAACTTTTGACGACAGCGATGGATGTTGTGGTGGGCATTGCCCACCCTACTTCTCAAAGTCCCCCCTCAGAAAGAGTAACAAATTCGTAACCTTTATGCCGCAATTGAGGTGAAAGTCTAGTTAGACTAGTCCGATCGCCCTTCGGATAAAGCTTACTGTACCTCATTCTGAGGAGAAACGCTATAATTTGAGAAGTTGAAGCAGTATAGCCTTTGTTGACTACGCAGATAGCCCGCAAATCCCGTTATGATACGCAAGTCTTTTCCCAAATCTTGAGATAGGCTGGAAGAATAAGACTTTCAAAGAGATGGCCGATGAAACAAACGCGCACTGGGAAGGGGAAAATAACACCGCGAGAATTTTTTTCTGTCCGTGAAAGTTACCGCAACCGCCAAATATTGCTCAATAAGGTGCAAAACTATTGGCTCAAAGGGGTACTGGAAAAGTCATTGCAGGACAAACCCCAAATTTCACTAGATTTCACCGAACGCCTGGACGCGCTAGAATCTCCTTCGGGAGTAGGTTGGGAAACTGTAACTCAAGCCAGACAAAGCATTCCTCCTGGCACTCAGGTAAAAGATATCTTCGCGGAACTGGGAGAAGGGCGATCGCTCCTGGTTCTCGGAGAACCGGGTTCTGGTAAAACCACCATCTTGCTCCAACTTGCTGAAGAACTGCTGCAACAAGCGATGGCAGACCAAAACCACCCTATTCCCGTCATCTTCAATCTTTCCTCTTGGTCTGGCACAAGGGAAAGCATTGCGGACTGGTTAATAGAAGAACTCCATATTCAATATCAAATTAATAAATCCATTGCTCAAGGTTGGCTCCAAGCACAGCAACTCCTACTATTGTTAGATGGTTTGGATGAAGTAGAAGAAGAATGGCGAAATTCCTGTGTTGAGGAGATTAACCAATTTTGTCAACAATGGGGCAGAACGGAAATAGTAGTTGCCAGTCGCCTCCAAGACTACCAAATGCTCTTTTCTCGCTTGCGACTGCAAAAGGCAATTTACTTAGAACCTTTAACTCCAGCAGCAGTTCGAGACTATTTAGCAGCAGGGAACCTGGAAGCCACAGCTCAAATGCTGGCAGAAGATCAAGCCCTGCAAGAATTAGCTGCCACTCCCTTAATGCTCCATATCATTGCCTTGGCGGCAGAAGAAGGAGTACCAGAACATCCGAACCAGCAGCCCAGTTCCACCAGCCAACGACGGAAGCATCTTTTCAACGGTTACATTCAACGAATGTTTGCCCGCAAAGACTCCCATGTTCCTTATTCCCAGAAACAATCCCTCCACTGGTTGAAACAGTTAGCTTTGAGGATGTCGGGCTCTTCAGAGAAAGTATTTTTAATCGAACGGCTCCAACCTAACTCCCTACTCTTAAACCCCACAGATGGCTTGAAAATGCCTTGGCAAAGGCGCAGAAAACGCCCCAACTCAGACTATAAGCTCTATAGTGGGGCAGTGCAAACCATTAACGGTTTGAGTTGGTCCGCCATATTTGCCCTCATCTTCACCCTAGGAGGCAGCGCCAACGTGGGGGTATTTACTCTCCTGGCCGCCGGACTCTTCAGCGCCGCCATTACTAAAATAGAGCGAATCGAACCGGTTCAGGGTCTGCAATGGTCTTGGCGCAGTGCCAAAGGATGGCTTCCCTGGGCTTTGCTCTTCGGTGCCAGCGGCTTGCTCACCGCTGGGCCTTCTTGGGGTACGGTCTTACTGCTCAGTGGCACTATTATCAGTGGATTACTCGCCACAGAACCAGAAACCACTAGCTTTCCCAACCAAGGCATTTGGGAATCAGCCAAAAATGCCACCTTTTTCGGCTCCCTAGGAGCCATTCTCAGTTCTATTGGCGGCGCAGGGTTAGAGGGAATTATCCCCTTACCCTATCTTGCCAGTCTTTCCCTTCTCAGTGGTGGGGTAGTAGGACTGGTACTAGCTTTAGTGAAAGGAGGAAAAGCCTGCATTCAACACTTAGTACTGCGTTGGTTACTGTGGAGTAAGGGAGATATTCCTTGGGACTACGCTCGCTTCTTAAACTACGCTGCAGAACGAAACTTATTGCAAAAAGTGGGTGGAGGCTATATCTTCATGCACCGTCTCTTACAAGAGCATTTCCTCAGCTGGGGTATGGAACAAGAGAATCAACTGCTGCTGTCTGAGCCTAGTAATGCCAGAGGCTATTTAGAACGGGGCAACCTCCGGGCGAGTCTGGGAGATGAACAAGGGGCGATCGCCGATTATACCTCCGCCATCCAACTAGACCCAGACTTAGCAGAAGCCTATGCAGGTCGCAGTCTAATTCGCTATTTGCAGGGAGACCATTCCGGGGTACTCTCCGATTATCAACAAACTTACCAGCTCAATTACCAACTAGCTCAAAGCTTAAGCTATACAGAGCAGACCCAGGAGCAACCGGTAGGAAAGCTAGTGAAAAAAAATAATCAAAATCACAACTATTTAGTGACCTTGATCAATGACAATGTCAATACCTTCAACTATGTTTGTCAATGCTTGATGAAATATATTCCCGGTATGAATAGTGATCGCGCTTGGCAACTTGCCTGGAAAGTTCACCAAGAAGGAAGCGCAATTGTGTGGTGTGGGGAAGAACAATTAGCTCAACTTTACCACACCCAATTGAGTCAAGCCGGTTTATCAATGGATGCCTGTTGGCCGGAAATATCCCCAGTACAAATCAAGAAAATAGCAAATAACTAATTCTAATTCCCCAAAAAGAACGATATAATAGCAACATGGTTCTCATAGAGGAAAAAGAGCGCAATAGAAATATGACTGCATCTCAACAAAGTAGCCAAGATGAGGATGAGACAATGATAAGTCCTGCCTCAGAAAAAATTGTAGAAGTAATGGAAGCTTTAGATGAAGGGATGGATAATATAGATGTTGAACCAGAAGTAATCTTTTTTCAAGAAGATTAGTTATTTGTTGTTGGTTATTTGTTGTTGGTTATTTGTTGTTGGTTGTTGGTTGTTGGTTGTTGGTTGTTTGTTATTTGTTGTTTGTTGATTATGAATTTTGACTGCTATTTTCAATCATAGTATTCATTTAATCATAGTTTGTTGTTTGTTGTTTATGAATTTTGACTGCTATTTTCAATCATAGTATTCATTTAATCATAGTTTGTTGTTTGTTGTTTATGAATTTTGGCTGCTATAGCGCTTCGCTCCTAAAGTGTCTTTATATGCTACATTTTGTATACAAACTTGCTGCATCTGCTGCATCACCTTTGTATAAAGCGAAAGACACATTTTTCTATATCAACCTCTTAATTGCCTGCACTGCCGTGTTCATTGTTTATTGCCTGCACTGCCCTTCGACTTCGCGGCCCCTGAGGGTCGCCGAAGGGCAGGGACCGCGTAGCCGAAGTGTTCATTGGGAATTGCTATATTTTCAATCATAGTATTCATTCAATCATAGTTTGTTGTTTGGACATAGAGATGGTTACTGGTTAGTGTAATACTTGCTTTTCTTGAGAGAGGTTTTCAAAGAAATAGGCATTTTCAAAGGTCGATCTTCCTTCTCTTTTAATTCTTGAGTCTCCCACATTTGCAGACTGTGAAGAATTGCATTGCGAATGACTGGTTCTTGCTCTTGAGAAAGCATGAGGCGAAAATATTCTAATAACCGATCACGTTCTCCTTTACTCAAACGATTATTACTCACTAATTGAGTAAGTTGACGCACAGCAATTAGTTGCTTCAAAGGTTCCTTAGCAGTTAAATCTGTAGTCAAATCTTCAAACTGAATGTCATCTCGACGAGTTTGATGAGTCAGGACATGCCAGAGTAAAAGAACCAGAGTTATTAAAGTACCAAAACCTTGTAAAATATTACTAGTAGCCAGCCAGCGATTAGAAGAATTAGCCCAAAGAGAAGCTGCTAGGTAAGTAGTAAAAGCAGCAATACCCCCACTACCTACTGCAATAGTTAACTTTCGGTTAGAGCCAGTGAAAAATCGCCGCCAACTCCACCAGTAAACTTGCCAGTTCCAGCCTTGCAGCAAATATACTAGCAGCATCAGACCCACTCCAGCAACCGTGGCTAAAACCAGCTTCCAGTTCCACAAGAATAAACAGGCGATCGCCCCCAAACCAAGCAGTAAAAAACGGTAGGGGAAAACCGATTGAAAAATTCGACTCTGGAACTTAGTTTTGTAAGAGCTTTCTAGGAGATTATTGAGTTGCTTGCGCCAAAACGATGCCTGTGACACGAAGGTTTCCTGATTGACTTACTAGCTTGAGCTATTGATACTTCGCCATTATATAGCAATAGGGACTATCAAATCTTAAAATATTGAGAACAAATTGTTTTATCCCCCTAAATCCCCCCTTCGACTTCGCGGTCCCTGAGCGCTTGCCCTGAGCGCTTGCCCTGAGCGAAGTCGAAGGGTAGTCGAAGGGTAGCCGAAGGGCAGGGCAAGCCTTATCAAAGGGGGACTTTTCTGACTTCTTGTTCAAGCAGCAGGGCCAAAAATATCTAGTAGGGTGCGGCACTGCCCACCACAAGCCTTATACTAACACAAGAAATCAATCTAATAAATATGTCCATCCCATATGCCACCGTCTGAAGATTGAGGAAATTAAAGCTAGTTTAGATTCTCCAGCTCTTGCCCCCCTTGTGAAGGGGGGATCAAGGGGGGATCGAACCGCTGTGAGCAAAGAAAATCGCAATAGATATAATTAGTTTAAACCTGAAACCATGTTTGATATTAATTCAAGCAACAAATAGCATCTGGTGGGCAGTGCCGCACCCTCTACACTTTTACTTTGGTAGGACAGCCAATTCGCCTATCCCACGGGGCTATCCCACAGTCTGTAGCATTATTGTTTAGATTTTATATATAGGGTTTCTTGGACTCATGAGGTACATCTATGTATCCGGCCTATGAAGGTGTTTACTATTGAGGTCCAGCAACCGACAGGTTGCTGTATAACTATCAACTGTCCACTATCAACTGTCAACTCAAACTCCCACCAACTCCTTATTATTCTTATCTTTCATCGGCGCAGTTAAAGCTTCTTTCAACGACCCACGACCCAACCTTTCCTCCAAAATATTCATCACAACCCGACCAAAATCGTAGGGATTTTCCCGCCAAGCCTGAAGGCAAACTTCCCCGAAGAAAGAACCGAGAGGTTCAGGATTCCAGAGCAATTTCTTGGCAGTCCAAGGCATCAAACTCATCGGATTATATCCCTTTTTCAGAATATTCTTAGCCAAAGCATAATCTTCTAAATGGGTATGAGGTTGCAAACCGATAAAGAAAATAGCAGGTTCTACCTTATCAGCGCCAAAAATACTTTCTAATTCCCGATGATAGGCAATAGTTTGACGAATAGTTTCGTAACTTTCATCAATCACATTAAAAGAATAATTCACTGAAACCAAATCCTCAAAACCAGCAGCCTTCAAATCCCGACAATTTTGCAGCACGGTACGCAAGTTATAACCCATGCGCATTTTCCGCACCAATTCTTGGGAACCGCTAGTAATGCCAATTTCAAAATAATTCATCCCCGTCCGCACCATCAAGTCGCACAATTGAGGAGTCAGATTATCGGCGCGAATATAGGCAGCCCAGTGAATATCAGTCATTCCCGATTCAACCACAGCCTGCAATAATTCAATGGTATCGGGAATAAATTTGCGAGCGGGAATAAATTGAGCGTCGGTAAACCAAAAATTGCGAATCCCTCTGTCGTAAAGTTGACCCATCTCTGCCACAACTTCCGCCGCTGGATTAATCCGTACCTGTTTCCCTTCCACTACTGTATAGACACAGTAGCAGCAATTGTGAGGGCAACCCCGCTTAGTTTGAACGCCGATATAAAAGTCGTTGTCTTGGAGATAGTAGTCAAATTCCGGCCAGATGCTGGCAATATAATCGTAATTGCAAGCGCTTTTTTCAATGGCAGTGGGCCATTCGTGAATCATCCGCTCTCGCGGTGCGGTCTCCCCCACAATATAACAACGCTCGTCCAGAAAATCCTCACCTTGGAGCAACTTAGTCAGTAGAGTTTCCCCTTCCCCCACAGAAACGATCGCCCCTCGAGGCAGCTTAGTTTTCAGTTGCTCGTAAAACACGCTCACCGCACCCCCACCCACAATTATTCTCGCGGATTGGCAGTACTTTTTCGCTCGTTGCAGTCCCTGACGAATTAATCCCTGGTTGCGCCAGAGTTCCCCGTAGTAAGCCGTCATCACCTTCAAACCTCCCAAAGCCCCCCGCATTCTAATCAAGGGATTTTTGGCATAGTAGACTTCAAAAGCATTTTGCAGCGGGTTGCCCCCTCTACCCCCTACTGGAGCGTAAATTTGAATATCCCGCCAGGAAAACACTAGCAATGTGGGTTGGAAGATATCGATACAATTAGTTAAAGCCTTGCCATAGTCCAAAGGCGGTACAGTTCCCAGGTCGAAGATTTTTTGCTCTATGTCTGGGAAAAGCTTATGCACGTGGTCGGATAAATAGACAACGCCAATGGGAAAAATGGGGTTACATGGGAGACGAACGTAGAGTATACGGTGTTTCATTTCAAGTCGATGCTAAAAAAGTATTTAAGAAGATTATTAGATTGATAAGGGATACAAATCTATCTAATTATCATTTTAGCCGACTTGGCATCATTGAGACCCTGCTTCTACTAGAACAAATAATTTTTTGGTGGATTCCTGGCAATTGGTATTTAGGGTTACAATCAATTGCCAGGGTCTAGTGTTAGTTTATAAATATTCGTGAAAATTATCAATCCCATTTAAAAAATCCTTAATTATCATGGCTCAAATCCTAGATCCAATCCCATCAGATAACACAGATAGTTTTGAGTGCTGCTACGTCAATGCCACTAGCCAAATTCAAATTGCCCGCATTACCAACATACCGAACTGGTACTTCGAGCGAGTAGTGTTTCCCGGACAAAGATTAGTCTTTAAAGCTTTATCAACTGCTTTATTGGAAATTCACTGCGGCATGATGGCCACTGCCATAGTCTCAGACACGATCCCTTGTGAGGACCTTCGGGTCAATCAGGTTAGTTTTGGTGAGCTAAAGATTGCTCCTGTCTCAGTTCCTGATCGCTCCAAAGCAGATCGGGAAACCATCCCCCAGAGACAAAAAGCAACAACAACCGATAACAAATATAAATCAACGGTGGCAACTTTAGAACCAGCTGTCAGTCTGTGTTAATTCATAGCCTAGCAAACAAAACATATTAAGTTTAATTAGTTAACTTAATATGTTTTGTATAAAGTGTATTGAAAGAAATTTATTGTTAAATCCAGAATTGCGCAAATTAGAAAAATGCTGGGTCAAGTGTTTACAACTAGAATTAAGTAAATTCCGATATTGTTCATTGTTAATTGTTCATTGTTTATTGTTCATTGTCAATTGTTCATTGTCAATTGTTTATTGTTAATTGTTCATTATGAGAAGCAGTTTCAATTTCTCTTTCCAATTCTTCCATAGAAGATACTAAGCTGCTCAATCCATTGACTAAATTAAGTAAATTACTGCGAAATTTAGGATCCCCCGTTAATTCGTCCAAATCTGCGGTAATTTTCTGAGCATTAGCAAAAGTAGCTCTAGCAGAATCTAAAGTTTGTTGCAAAAGAACTATATTAGCCGGATCGTTAAGATTCTGAGATAGTTCCCGTAAATTAGCCGATGCAGTAGCAGTATTAGCCGTTATAATTGCCAGATTCTGAGTCAGTTCCTCTATCTTAGCCTCGTCCAAAGTTGCATTGATTTTATTTATAGTTGTACCAGCTTGTTTTACCGTAGAACCCACTGCAGTTACCGTAGAGTCTACTGTAGTAAGAGTGGAACTAACCTTATCTGCTGCCGCATTAATTTTATTGGTGCTGGAACCCAAACTAATTAACAAATTGTTGAGCTGTTGGGAACTATCCTCAAAATTATTCACCGTTCGCTTAATATTACCTCGATTTTCATTCACCAAACCATTAAGATTTCCAGTCAGTTCCCCCACTGTTACTGCAGTGGCAGCAAATTCATCTACTGTGTTACTAATTTTAGCTGCACTCAGGCCAATTTGCTCCGTAGTTTCTTTCGCAGCTACAGTAATAGAATTAGCTGCAGTGGAAAAACCTTTGATTTCTTGTCGCACTGCTTGAGATAGTAAAGTTAGTTCGTTAGAAAGTTTGGCTATTTCCGCCGCAGCAATACTGGCATTGGCTGCAGTAGAATTGAGATTCTTGAAGAATTTCGGATCGGTGTAGAGTTCGCTTAATTTGGCAGTACTGCGCAGTAGAGTCTCAAAGCTGATGCCAATTTCTCCGGGAATTTCATCTCCATCGCAAACAATTAATGCAGAATTGCAGTTCTCAGAAATGGCACTCATATTCTTTGCGGATTGAGGTAATTCCGAGTTGGGTTTAATATCAATGGAAGTTTCTCCAATGAGTCCCGATTGATTCGCTTCGATAGTAATATCTTTGGGAATGCGTAACTCAGAAGTATCAATTTCAATCTCCGCCTTCACTCCATTGGCTTTCGGGACAATATTTTTAATTTTACCTACCGCAAAACCCCGATAGCGAACGCTAGCTCCTCTGGTCATAGCATTAGCATCAGCAAACTGAACCTTGATGGTGTAGGGTTTTCTGCTAAAATCCACTCCCTGGAGCCAAACAGCTAGACTTCCAAAGAGACCTAAACCCCCTAAGATAAATAAACCTACAGAGCCTTCTCGAATCGTTCGCGATCGCATTTGTTTCCTCTCTCCCCATCACATTAATTCTATGTTACCGAAAAAGTCAAAATCTTAATGCTAGAGAACTGCTATAGAACTTGACAGCAATATTTTGATGGGGAAAGGTGGGCGATGCCCACCCTACTGCTACTGCCTCCCGTTGGGTCGTCAAAACTCCCTGTTTCCCTGTTTCCCTGTTTCCCTGTTTCCCTCCGAAACACTATAGACTTTTTCAGCAAGCCCTAATTATTTAATGAGAAGCCTTCCCCAGGGGGCCTTGTCGTACAGAGCGATTTGCTGTTATAATAGGGCAATGAAGTCAGGACTTGGGCAAAATTCGCGAAATCACACGGGTCGCGGAGTTAGTCCTGACTAACCCAAAACTTGCTCTTAAATAGCGTAATTGATTAAGCAATCTATGGCTAACTCTATCACTTTAGAAGACTTCTATAAACTCTTTCAAGAAAGCGAACGTCAACGTCAAGAAACCGAACGAATCTTGAGAGAATCTTTGGAGCGATCGCGCTTAGAGTTCGATCACCG
>JH611118.1 GCA_000252485.1 Prochloron didemni P4-Papua_New_Guinea
TCGCTTTGGCGGATTGGTTAAGTGAATGTGGTGTTACTAGCGTTGCCATGGAATCGACGGGAGTAGAGTGGATACCTCTATTCCACAATCGAAGCCCGGGATTTTCAGGTATTTTTAGTCAATTCTAAAACTGTTAAAACAGTCCCTGGTCGAAAAAGTGATGTCTTGGATTGTCAATGGTTACAACAATTACATAGCTATGGGTTACTCGCTCCATATGAATGTTCCAGAGGGTGACATCGCAGTACTGAGAAGCTATTTGAGACAGAGAGAGAATTTAATTCAAAATAGCTCAACTCACATTCAGAGAATGCAAAAAGCTCTCACTCAAATGAATTTACAGTTACACAAAGTCATTAGTGATATCACGGGGGTAACAGGTCTAAACATTATTCGAGCAATTGTTTCTGGAGAAAGAAATCCACAAATACTTGCCGAATTAGCAGATAAAAGAATTAAAAGTACTCCTGAACAAATCAGCAAGGCTTTAACTGGTAACTATCGAGAAGAAATGGTGTTTATTCTACACCCCTGTTCTATCTTTTTATGAATATTATCAACAACAAATACTAGCACTATATAAAGAAATTGAGCAATGTTTGAGCAAATTTAAATCTGAGACTACCTCACCTCCTCCAGAACCAAAAAAGGCAAAACGTAATCGTTCTAATAAACCCTCATTTGAAAAACATTCCCATCTTAGGAGTATCGCAGGAGTTGATTTTACC
>JH611119.1 GCA_000252485.1 Prochloron didemni P4-Papua_New_Guinea
GATAGCTACTGAGATACGTTTCATCATCCTTTCCCATCTGCGTTCATCTGTGTTTATCTGTGGTTAATCAATAACTCAATAGTTTCTAGTAATTCCTTCTCTTTAAAAGGTTTGGAGAAATAAGCATTTGCTCCCAGATTAATGGCTAATTGACGATGTTTCTCCCCACTACGAGAAGTGAGCATCACCACAGGAAGATTCTTCCCGCCGGGATAAGATTTAACGTGAGCCAAAAAGCCATAACCGTCCAAACGGGGCATTTCAATATCGCAAATAACAGCCTTAATAGGTAGCCCACGCTGTACTCTTTCCAAAGCATCTTGTCCGTCTTTCGCCTGTTCCACTCCATAGCCAGCTTTCTCCAAAGTGAGAGCTAAAAATCGACGAACATTAATAGAATCATCCACTACCATGACTAACTGTTTTTCACTGGAAGTCCAAGCAGTCAATTTTTGCTTTTGCTCCTCATCAGAGGTAAGCAAAGCACTATTAAGAACAGAATTATTCTCAGTTTCCCCATCATTATTAATCCACCTGAGAAGGGCAATGGCATCTATCAAAGGAACTACTCGACCATCTCCCAAAATTGTACAACCGCTAAAACCGGGAGGCATTGGGATTTTCCCCTCTACTTGGCGAACAGTCACTTCCTGCTCTTCCCAATACCGATCTATTTCAATCCCTACCAAATCTTCCCCTTGAACTACGATTAACACTGTGGGCAAATCTATTTTTGGAGTCGCTTGCGGTTTGGACATTTGAACGGGACGGGAAAACTTTAACCATTGGCCCAAGCGAATCAGCTGTACTGCGTACCCATCCCAATTCAAAACTTCTTTACCCGCAGCTAAAACTACCATTTCTGGTTTAAGTTGGATCATTTCTTCGATGGTAGTAGTAGGAAAAGCCAGCATCAAACCACCGCTCTCTACTAGCAGTACCCGCATTACAGAGAGAGTAAAGGGAAGAGTAATGGTAAATGTGGTTCCTACTCCCATCTCTGTATCTACCTGAATCTTACCTCTAACCTTTTGTAAATTGGTGCGAACCACATCCATCCCCACCCCTCGACCAGACAAATCCGTCACCCGATCTGCAGTGCTAAACCCAGGCTCAAAAATCAGGTTAAGCAAATCACTCTTGTTCGCTTTGGTCAGGTCATCTGCATCCAATCCCATCTGCATCATCCTAGCTTTAATCTTCTCCACATCGATGCCGCCGCCATCATCCCTAATGACAATTACTGTCTGGTTCCCCCGATGAGCTGCAGCAATCTCGATGGTTCCTGTTTCTGGCTTGCCCAAAGCTTTACGAGTAGCGGGCTCTTCAATTCCGTGATCGAAAGCATTGCGCAACAGATGGAGTAATGGATCGCTCAGTGCCTCCAAAATCGTGCGGTCTACTAAAGTAGAACTTCCTTGAACTTTAAGTTCTACCTGTTTATTATACTCCAAACTCATATCTCGCAAGGCTCGAGGAAAGCGTCCGATCAGATCTGATATAGGACGCATGCGCACTTGGGTAATATTGGTTTGCATCCGTTTTGAGGTGCGCTCAAATTCCCTGGCAATATCCTCTGCATCGTTGAGATTAATTTCAAGATCGCTAGTAACTTCTTGTACTTGCACAATAGTTTCCATTATTTCCTGGGACAAAAGATGGAGATCGTTGTAGCGATCCATTTCTAGTAGGTCGAATTGACTCCCTAGTAGCTGATGTTCTTGCAGTGTTCTAGCTTGCTTGGATGCGCTCCATCTATGGTCTCCCAGAATATTGAGGGCAACAGTTTTAAGTTGATTAATTGAGAAACTTGGTGTTTCTTCAATGGCAATCTTATCGTAAGCAGATCGCAACTGGAAGTTATACTTTTCTAGAAATTGAACTTTAGTTTTCAGCAATGCGAGCAAATTACGCAGGCTTTTCAAATGCAAATTTAAACCATTGCGTTCGATAGTCAGCTCCCCAAAGAGTTCGCTTAGTTCCTCTATTTTACGTACCCCAACTCGAATCGTATTTTCTACAACTTCAGGTGCAGCTTCTGTAGTAGTTGCTTTGACTGCAATAGGCTTAAATGGTACTGACGGGGTTACTACCTGTTCCTGAACTTCTATTTCTATTTCTTCGATCTCTTTTACTTCATCGTTATTTTCCTTGGCTTCTGTTTTTTCAGTCTGTTCCTCATTCCTGACAACTTGCTCCGATCCTATTGCAGCTGTTATAACTGGAATTGATTCTAAAGATGTGAGTAAGTCCAAAGCCTCTTCCTGGAAATTATTTGAGTCCAAGAAAGTATCTACAGCATTATCTGACCAGTCATTATCATCTAGGAAGTTGTCATCATCAGGCCAAGTTAAATCGAACATACTACTTGCCTGCTCTAGAATTTCTTTCTCTGGCTCGACTGCTGGCGAATTGTCTATCAGCTTTAGCTGACTTGGCAGAGAATCCAACTGACCCACCAGAACCATTGCTTGCGATCGCCGTAACTCCTGAATTGCCAAACGAGCAATTTGTTCTTCTTCTAAATCCTCTTCTAAATATTCCACTATTGACCTGCAGAGGCTGGTGAAAGCTGGCAACTCTAGCATTTCCCCCAGTCCTGCCAGTTCTTGGGCAGCAATGGTAAATTCTTCCCGCAGGCAAGGCATTTTTGGATCAGCCAATACAGATTCCAGTCGCTGCAGACACCCTTCTACTTCCGACTCAAACAGAAGACTGGTCATGTCTTGATCCACTTCCGCTGTCAGGGCTGCCACATTGTCTTCTAGCTGCGGAGAACCAATTATCTCTTGGAGGCGATCAAAAACTGGATTCACTTGAGTTTCCAGCCAGTGTTGTTCCACATCAACTTCCTGACTATTGACTCTTAATATCTGACGCAGGAGATCCACAGCACTAAGCAACAGGCGTTCCGTATCACCATCTAGATCCTGTTTGCACTTGAGAACTTTAAAAAAATCCTCCATTAGGTGGGCCTGGTGACTCAGAGTCTGAAACCCCATCATTGCCGCGCCTCCTTTAATAGAGTGAGCAGCACGTAATATCTCATCTATCTTGTCACCACCAATAGTCTTTTCGCTGATTCCCAACAATCCAGATTCGATAGTATTCAAGTACTCTTGTGCTTCTTCGAGAAACTGCAGCCTAATTTCCCGTTCCTTATCCATTTTTTTAGATCAATAAAGTTACATCCCACCCTTAGATTGCTTAAAGTAACAATATAACCTGGGATAGAAGAATCTAACTAGCAACAGCCTTCACAGCCCGAATTAGTTCGGAGCGAGTATAGGGTTTAGTAATATAAATATCAACTCCCTGTTTCATACCCCAAAGACGATCTAGCTCTTGATTTTTAGAAGTGCAGACTACAATAGGTAAATTCTGAGTTGTGGGATCTTTTTTTAAGCTGCGGGACAACTCAAAGCCATTCATTCCTGGCATAATCACATCCGTAACTACTACATCTGGTTTTTGGGATACTGCTTTGTCTAGAGCTTCTTCCCCGTTCTCCGCTATAATAACCGCATAACCATCTTCCTCCAAATAATTAGCAATTAACTTTCTTTCGGAAGGATTATCTTCTACTACTAAAACTTTAACCATGTTGTCTATCCTCTAATTCGTTCCAATTGCTCAACTTAACTACTTAAATACCATTTTCAGTAATTCAGATTGGGTAAAAGGCTTGGTCATATAGTCAGTTGATCCAGCCACCTTAGCTTTTGCTCTGTCTATCAGACCTGTATTGCCTGTTACCATGATAATCGGAATTGTTTTAAATGTGGAATGATTTGTAATCAGACGACAAAGTTTTTTGTTTACGCTTTTTTCTTCCTTCGCGAATAATATTCTAGACAAAAAAATCATCGTCTTAAGAATCTCCCGAGCTAACAAACAAGATCGCCTCAATTAGGAGATTCTCAAAAATCAACTCCATCTCCCCATCAAGCAACTGCTTGTGCTTGTCCTTGAGGCTGGAATTGGAACAAGGAGTAAACTACATTGCGACGGATATCCACAGTCATCTCTAAAAACATTTCGTATCCTTCTTGCTTGTACTCAATCAAGGGATCTTTTTGCCCGTAGCCCCGCAAACCAATGGACTCACGCAAAGCATCCATTCCCTGCAAATGTTCTCGCCAAAGAGTATCGATTTGCTGTAAAATAAAGAACCTTTCTGCCTGTCGCATCAGTCCTGGCTGAATTTGACCCACTTCAGCTTCCTTAAGATCGTAAGCTTTGCGCACTTCTTCGTGCAAGAAAGTTTTAATTTCACTGAAGGTCATGTCCAACATATGGACTGGTTCCAAATCTTCCAGCAGGTAGACAAATTGCTTCACTTTCCCAGTTAGATTGGTTAAATCCCATTCTTCTGGGGGTAATTCCGGATTGATATAAGCGTTAACAATTTCGTCCATGGTTTTTTCCGCGTATTCCAGGACTTGTTCTTTCAGCTCCAGTCCTTCCAGTACTCGACGGCGTTCGGAGTAAATGGCTCGTCGCTGATTGTTCATCACCTCGTCGTACTCAAACACCTGCTTGCGGGTATCGTAGTAGAAAGTTTCCACCTTCTTTTGCGCCCCTTCCAAAGAATTAGTCAGCATCTTCGACTCGATGGGCATATCTTCGGAAACCCGAAAAGCATTCATCAAACCTGCCACGCGATCGCCCCCGAAAATCCGCAATAAATTATCTTCCAAACTCAAGAAAAACTTAGTAGAACCTGGGTCTCCCTGTCTTCCTGCCCTACCCCTGAGCTGATTGTCAATTCGTCGGGATTCGTGGCGTTCCGTCCCAATTACGTGCAGTCCCCCTAATTCTACTACTTCGTCATGTTCTTTGGTAGTCAACTTTTCATATTCTTGATGGATAATTTGGTAAACTTCCCGCAGTTTTTGAATTACCGGGTCATCTGTGGGCGCTTTTTCCGATGCGATCGCCAATTTTTCGTCTGCTTCCAATTCCGACAAGCTCTGAGTACCGTAATTATCCACAGCAAATTTTACTGCCTCTTTCAACTTAGCTTCTATTTCTGTGGATAATGTTGTGGGATAAATATCCTGAGATACCCGCCAACTTTTCTTCTTTTTCACGAATCCCTCCTGGAAACCGGCCCCAAAACCTTTGGGAGTATTCCGACTGCTAGCTCCTGGCACGGTGGCCACAAGGGCATCTTCTTGTTGAGGTATAACTATTTGCGGCATTAAATATTCTCGCACCTTCAACCGGGCCATATAGTCGGCATTGCCGCCTAAAATAATATCTGTCCCTCGCCCTGCCATATTAGTAGCGATAGTTACAGCTCCTTGACGACCTGCTTGGGCCACAATTTCCGATTCCCGTTCCACATTTTCCGGTTTAGCGTTCAGCAAGTTGTAGGGGATCTTTCTTTCTTGCAGGAGCCTGGAGAGCAATTCCGATTTTTCCACGCTGGTGGTTCCCACCAACACGGGACGACCCAGTTCGTGCATCTGGGTACATTCGGAGGCCACTGCCTTCCATTTAGCTGGCTCAGTTTTATAAACTACATCCGGTAGTTTCTCTCGGCGCAGAGGTCTGTTGGTGGGCATGATGGTTACTTGGAGGTTATAGACTTTTTCAAATTCCGTCTCCTCTGTCTTAGCCGTTCCGGTCATCCCCGCCAGTTTAGGATAGAGGAGGAAGAAATTCTGATAGGTAATCGTCGCTAAAGTTTGAGTTTCGTTTTGAATATCTACATTTTCTTTCGCTTCGATAGCTTGATGCAAACCATCGCTCCACCTTCTGCCAGCCAATACCCGTCCAGTGAACTCGTCTACAATTACCACTTCTTCGTCGCGAACCATATAGTTCACATCTTTAGTGAACAGTTCTTTCGCTTTAATGGCATTAAAGATATAGTGAGCCCAGGGATTTTCCGGGTCGTATAAATCCTTTACCCCCAGTAAACTTTCCGCAGCCGCAAACCCTTCATCGGTCATCAGCACGTTGCGAGCTTTTTCATCTACTTCGTAGTCCCCTTCATCTTCGTCGGTTTGTTTCACCAGCTTTTGGGCAATTTCCGCCGCCTTCATGTATTTTTCTGTGGGACGTTCCACCTGTCCGGAAATAATTAAAGGGGTTCTCGCTTCGTCAATGAGAATGGAGTCTACCTCGTCGATTATGCAATAGCTGAAAGGTCGTTGCACTACTTCGGCGATGCTGGTGGCCATATTGTCCCGCAAATAGTCGAAACCCAGTTCGCTATTGGTGGTATAAGTAATATCACAGCCATAGTTTTTCTTTCGCTCCGGGGGAGTCATTCCCGATTGAATTAATCCCACACTCAATCCCAGGAAACGGTGTACTTGTCCCATCCATTCTGCGTCTCGACGTGCTAGATAGTCGTTGACGGTAACTATATGGACTCCTTTCCCCGTTAAGCCATTGAGATAAGCCGGGAGAGTGGCAACAAGAGTTTTTCCTTCCCCGGTTTTCATTTCGGCAATTTGTCCTTTGTGTAGAACTATACCCCCCAGTAACTGAACGTCGTAATGACGCATGCCCAAAACCCGAATGGCGGCTTCTCTCACTACAGCAAAGGCTTCTGGTAAGATATCATCTAAAATCTCTTCTCGTTCGCTGTCCGTTTTTGCTTTGTCTAGTTGCTCTTTAAAGGCGATGGTGTGTGAAGCCAGTTCTGCGTCAGTCAACCCCTGGATATCTTCTTCTAGCAGGTTTATTTCTGTAACTAAAGGCTGGAATTTTTTCAGTTTGCGGGCGTTGGGATCGCCTAGTAGCTTTTTCAACATAGTTTTTCTATTATTTCCTGTCTTAAGAATTTTATCATTTTCGCTAATTGTTTCCATCTGTTTTCATAGGGGGACAATTAGCCCTTGCTTAGATCTAAGTTCTGTGATAGAGCTTTATATTTTCATGACTGCTTACTGCTATAGTATCAAGCTAACACATTTCGTGGCCCTCTCCCCAACCCCTCTCCCACAGTCCGTGGGGCTACCAGATCCTCGGGCTGCGGCTCCACCCTCGCCCTATGGACTCGGGAGATTGTCCGGGAGAGGGAAAACTATAGCACTTCGCGCTCGCCTATTTACAGATTTTTCTCAGACCCCAAATATACCAAAGGCTCTTTATTTAGTTGTAACAACACTTTACTCGCGAAGCGCTATAACAGGACTTACGCAGCGACTCTATTTGTAGGGTGCTACGCCTGCACCACACTAAGTACATGGACAAAATTGATTGGATATAACCAGCTTTGACCCGTAAGGGTTTCAGCCATTTTTTTGCACAATTAATTTTGTCTAACCACTTACCCATAGTGTCTTCAACCAAATTTTGCGTAAGTCCTGACTAAGCTACAATAGTTTCAGTCTTGACTAGACTAAAGGAAAGATGAGTGAGTGGAAAGCGGGGAAGAAGCTAGATAAAGACAATTACGTGGTCGTGAAACGACTAGGTAAAGGTGGTTTTGGCATTACCTATCTAGCTAGGGATAAAGAAGCAATTTAGTAGCCATTAAAACATTAAATGAATACGCTCGCAGTTGCACTAATTTTGACAGATTGCGGCAAGACTTTCTCAATGAAGCTCTAAGACTAGCAAAATGCAGTCATCCTCATATTGTCGCAGTAAATAAATTAATTGAAGTAGAAGACTTGCCTTGTATTGTCATGGAATATATTCCAGGGCAAGATTTAGCCAGTCAGGGTCTTGTAGAAGAACAAGAAGCTTTAACTTATATTAATCAAATTGGGTCAGCTTTAACTAGAGTTCACCAAGAAAATTTGCTCCATCGGGACGTAAAACCCCAAAATATTCTCATTCATTACCATCGCCAGAAAGCTATCTTAATCGATTTTGGCATTGCCCGGGAATACAGTCCCAATCGACCTATTACTCGCACTGCGTTTAATTCTGATGGCTATACTCCCATCGAACAATATGAAATAAAAGGAGAGCAAGATGCTTATACCGACGTTCATGCTCTGGCGGGAACTCTCTACTTTATTCTAACAGGAACAGTGCCGGAAAAAGCACCAAAGAGGGCTAGATGTATTCTGGACCGACAACCAGACCCTTTAATAGAGCCAAAAGAGTTGAATGGAAAGATTAGCCATAGGGTTAACAATGCTATTCTCCAAGGAATGGCTGTCATTCCCCAACATCGACCTCCAACCATTGAAGCTTGGTTAGCTTTATTGGCGTTGCACAATTGCGGGATGATAGTCTAATTTCCAGAAGCTGAAACTATTGATAAATAAGGAAAAAATTTTGGGCATATATCCAAACCATCCCACAGAGATGCAACGCCAAAAAAGCTGCTTGTCCGGAAAATAACGTCTTAATAACCCTCCAACCAGGAAGGGATGCCCATGATGTATTGCATAATTTAATTGATTTGCCCAATCGCAATACGGAAGGAATAGCGATTGGATATGAGCAGGTATTCTCTTACGATGATACTGGCAATTTATATGCGGATTTCAACAAATTAATTGAGGTACTGCCAGTGGAAGAATGAGGAGGAGAAATAATATATAGCGTTTTGCTGTAGGCTATTTACAAGAAATTTATCTATTCTCTCTTTCGGACTTTGTGTCCTCTGCGTCTCTGCGGTTATTTCAATTTTGAATAAGCAATTTAATATCAAATCTGAAAATGGTTGCTACAGAGATAATAGTGTTATAAAAAATTGTAGGTTGGGTTAAGCGATAGCGAAACCCTTCGGCTACCGCGGTCCCTGAGCGAAGTCGAAGGGCAGGGACCGCCCAACACCAACTTTGTGGCTTGTTGGGTTTCGTTACCTCAACCCAACCTACAACAAATAAACTAAATCAATGGGTGTGGTCAAAAACAACAGCAATATGAAATCTGAAAAAAACGCGGATCCCCCCTATCCCCCCTTGATCCCCCCTTGGTCCCCCCCAGTGGGGGGGAAACAG
>JH611120.1 GCA_000252485.1 Prochloron didemni P4-Papua_New_Guinea
GGGGGTGGGAAAGTCCCCCTTATTAAGGGGGATTTAGGGGGATAGTAGCAAAAGTTTTCCTATTTTATATAATCCCTATTGCCTATTGCCTCTTCCCAAATACGATCACAAACAGTTGAATTTTATATTCTCAAAGGCTTACCCGCGATTGTTAGGCAGCCCTCTGGGCTACCCCACAATTGATAATATATAGCGCTTCGCTCCTAAAGTGTCTTTACATGCTACATTTTTGATACAAAAGTACTGCGTCGGCTGTATCACCTTTGTATAAAGCGTGCATGGGCATTTTTCTTATCAACCTCTTAATTGTTGCATTCGCTTGATACGAAGTGATATGATCTGGATTGACCAACCTAGCTAATAGACGATTGTCAACTCAACCATTCGATTCCCTCTCCAAGCAACTCTACGACCACCTCATTTCCGAGGATCTCGGTCGCGTGGAAATTTCTCTAGAAGTTCCAGGAGAATCTTTATTTATCGACGTAGTGGTCACTCCCAACCCTAACCCTACAGGTAATCCCCTTAGTTTAGGATTGCTCGGTAGAGTCATCCAACGTCGGTGTATCTTGGAAACCTATCGCAACGCTCCCACAGCTGAAGCTACCAATATCTGCATGTTAAAACGCACTTGGTACTTCCAGGAATTGCGCCGTCGAGCAACTCGAGCGAAACGTGCCTTGGCAAAGTCTGAGGAACCGCAACTGTGGATTGTCACTCCCACCGCTAGTGACAACTATCTTTCCGAATTTAATGCTAAACCTAAAGACAATTGGCCCCCAGGAGTTTATGGGCTGGCTCCCGGACTCCACACCGGGATTATCGTCATTCACCATCTTCCAGTGGAACCAGAAACTCTCTGGTTTCGGCTTTTGGGAAGAGGACGAGTTCAAGCCAAGGCAGCGCAAGAAGTCCTGGCCTTGCCCCAAAACGATCCCTTGCGTTCCGGCGCATTACAATTATTATCAAGTTGGAAAATCGTCGAACGAATCCATCCAGATCTCGAACAAACAAACAGGGAGTTTAATATGGCACTCTCACAAGCTTATTTAGAGTGGGAAAAGGAAGTTAAACAGGAAGGTAAACAGGAAGGCGAACTGCTAGGCAAACAAAAAGGTAGGCAGGAAGGTAGGCAGGAAGGTAAACAGGAAGGTAAACAGGAAGTAGCCCTCAATATGCTTCGCGGTGGCATTCCCGTTTCCCAAATCGCTCAGTTTACCGAACTTTCTTTACAACAAATCCAACAACTACAATCTGAGTTAAATAACTCGTAACTTTTCAATAAATCTCTGTCATAAGAGCAGTCAGGAATCTGGTCCCTGTTTTCCATCGGGACCAATTATTATCCAACTGGAAAATCGTCGAACGAATCCATCCAGATCTCGAACAAACAAACAGGGAGTTTAATATGGCACTCTCACAAGCTTATTTAGAGTGGGAAAAGGAAGTTAAACAGAAAGGTAAACAGGAAGGCGAACTGCTAGGCAAACAAAAAGGTAGGCAGGAAGGTAAACAGGAAGGTAAACAGGAAGTAGCCCTCAATATGCTTCGCAGTGGCATTCCCGTTTCCCAAATCGCTCAGTTTACCGGACTTTCTTTACAACAAATCCAACAACTACAATCTGAGTTTAATAACTCGTAACTTGGCAATAAATACAATAGTATTTATAAATTTTTTGTCCATGCTTTATAGTTGGATCCCCCCTATCCCCCCTTGATCCCCCCTTGGTCCCCCCCACTGGGGGAAAAGAAAGGGGGGAGAAGAAAACGTCCCCTTATTA
>JH611121.1 GCA_000252485.1 Prochloron didemni P4-Papua_New_Guinea
TAGTAGCAAAAGTTTTCCTATTTTATATAATCCCTCTTCTCTCTTCCCTCTTCCGATGAGTAAAAGACCAAGAATCCCTATTTTTTTAGGAGCAACAGTAACTTTAATAATCGCCGCAGCAACAGTGCCTCTAGTACGGAACTGGATAGGTGCTAATTTAACTACGAAAGAAATTAATCATCTAGCTGAGAAAATTACCGTTCACATTACCAATGGGGATAGTAACGGTTCCGGTGTGATTGTAGATAAGCAAGAAGATTTATATACAGTTCTCACTAACTGTCACGTAGTTAAAACAACGGATAATTATACTATTCAAACTTATGATGGCCGAGGTTATTCTTTTAGTTCTCAACATCAATGCCACAATGAAATAGATTTAGCTCTGGTCTACTTTAGAAGCAATGAAAAATATCCCCTAGCAAAGTTAGGAGATTCAGCTTTGCTAGAAGAAGGAGAGAATATTTCCGTTTCTGGTTGGCGGGCTAAGAGTCGGAATAACCCCAAACCCAGTTATCGCTTTTATCAAGGGGCAGTTGCAGGAAGTCAACCTGGTGCGAGGAAGGGCTATCATTTAGTCCATACCGCTAAGTCTCTACCGGGCATGAGTGGAGGTTCTATTTTGAATCCAGCAGGACAGTTGGTGGGAATTAATTCCTATATCGATAGAGAACCTAATTCTGGTGAGAAGGAATTTTTTGCTATTCCTATTAATGTTTATAAACGCTGGATTGATAGAGAACCCAATTCTGATGAGAAGGAATTTTTGGCTATTCTGATTAATATTTATAAACGCTGGCAAGAACCTGTCAGATTGTCTGATTATTCTCTTGCTTATGCGATCGGAGGTCATTCTCGCGGTGTTCATCGTAGAGCAATAACACCAGATGGAGAACTATTAGCTAGTACTAATGGCGATACCATCAAAATCTGGAATCTGACAACGGGGCGCTTGCAAAATACCCTAAAAGGTAATTCTAGCTCTATTTTGAGCCTAGCAATAACACCAGATGGACGGCAGTTTATTAGCGGTGGTTATGACAAGACCATCAAAATCTGGAATCTGAGGACGGGGCGCTTGGAAAAGACCCTAGAAGGTCATTCAGACGACGTTGAGAGCCTAGCAATAAGTCCCGATCGCTCCACCATTGTCAGTGGTGACAGAGACGCAGAGAGAAATTTGGCGATTGATACCAAAATAATATCAGAAACCCGGTATGATAGCTGATTGTTAATTATTCATCGCTGGGATTAATTCCTGCTTGTCGCAAACGTTTTAATAGCTCCTCTATTCTTTGTTGGGCTTGGTCTCTTTCTTGCAGAGCCAATTCCTTAGCCATTCGCTCCCTTTCTTTTTCCATTCGTTCCCTTTCAGCTTCTGTTAGAATCCAATTACCTTGTGCATCGTACCAGCGCAACCACTGACGAGTACAACCGCGATATTCTCCTTGCCAAAGTCCCAAACCAATAGATAAACTGGGTATCCAGACTTTAGAATCGGTTAATTCTAAAGGACTGTAGCGATTTCCTACTAACTCATATGCTCGCAGTTGGTTAGTAACTCCGTCAAAGACGAAATAATAGGGAATACGTAAAATTTGCTCGTATACTTCCCATTTTGTCGGTTGTTTTCCTTTCCGTTGGCTTAG
>JH611122.1 GCA_000252485.1 Prochloron didemni P4-Papua_New_Guinea
ATTCTAATAACTCCTCTATTCTTTGTTGGGCTTGGTCTTTTTCTTGTAGAGCCAGTTCTTTTTCCATTCGCTCCCTTTCTTTTTCTTGTAGAGCCAGTTCTTTTTCCATTCGCTCCCTTTCCTTAGCCATTCGTTCCCTTTCCGCTTCTGTTAGAATCCAATTACCTTGTGCATCGTACCAGCGCAACCACTGACGAGTACAACCGCGATATTCTCCTTGCCAAAGTCCCAAACCAATAGATAAACTGGGTATCCACACTTTAGAATCGGTTAATTCTAACAGACGGTAGCGATTTCCTACTAACTCATATGCTCGCAGTTGGTTAGTAACTCCGTCAAAGACGAAATAATAGGGAATGCGTAAAATTTGCTCGTACACTTCCCATTTTGTCGGTTGTTTTCCTTTCCGTTTGCTTAGTCCTAAGTCTTCATTTCTGGTACTGGTGGAAAGAAACTCTATCACAATAGATGGAGCTACTTCTTCTTCCCACATGACATAGCTTAGGCGCAAGTCCTTTCCTTGATAAAGTCTATCTACACCGAGTACGGCAAACCAATCGGGACGCTTGTACCATTGGCTGTTCTGCCAGTCGTAATAGAGATTTAAGTCGCTGGCAACAAATACTTTATTCTTGGCAACATTGGGGAAAAATGTAGCGCTACAGAATTCTGATTGTAATAAGTGTAATTCATCGGGCAAACCGGATTCCTCCTCACTAGGTAAGTCGTACATTGTGGGCAAATTATCTTTTTTGAAGAAAGATAATTTTACCTCATGGTCAAGGGTGGATTTGGCGATTGACATTGCTACTCTCCTTGTTGATAGATGTTTTAATTATCTAATATTTTGGGTTAATCTAAACGACTTGTATAAGATAAAAATGGAAT
>JH611123.1 GCA_000252485.1 Prochloron didemni P4-Papua_New_Guinea
ATCTGTCCTTTTTATCTATCCTTTTTGTTATAGCAGTTGAAGCATAGTTGAGCAGGACTTACGCAAAATTTGGTCGAAGACACTAGGAATAGTGTGGTGCGTTACGAACGCACCCTACTGAATCTGAATCCCATCTATAAGTCCTGTGGTGGGCAGTGCCGCACCCTACGAGGAGAGGAACTATCAACTATCAACTATCCACTCTCCAGAAAAGGCTCTGAAACCCTTATATATCAAGATTGCACCCCTAGTTTTTGGAGATGTCTATTGATGAAGCGCTCGAGATAAGTAGCAATAGGACTTATCGGACTCTTACCCCAAGCTGTTCATCCCAGTGCAATGGAGCGGAGACTTTAGGCAAGGGTGATTCAGGCAATGCACCAACTGATACTCCATAGTGCCAATCGGGGGGGCAAATTGCAATAAACCGAGCATAGCCGCCTAACCCTCCCTGAAATTTGGGATAGCCAATTGTTACTAAGGCTCCTGTTTCGGGCACTTGATCGAGATTGGTCACTCCCTCGGCTTGAGTATAACCATTTCTGAGCAGCCAAGCTTCTCCCTCAAGGGTTGGCGTACTATCTGTGTCGAGGGGTTCGTGTCCATGAAACAGAATTTTGCGCTCTAGATGCAAAAATTTCAGAGCATCCAGCGATACACCTGGAAATTGGGTAAGGGTTGCCAGTTCAGGATTGGGCCATGCTTTTGACCAATCAGAGCGAACAAACACCACCGAGCCCTCCGGAATCCTGTAATGTTGCCGCTCCCAATCGAGAATGTCTTGTACTTGTAAGGCATAGTTTGGATCTTGAGCCACCTGCTCCTGAATCGGAATAACCACTAATGGACGGACGGCGAAGGTGGGTGGTAACTCATCGATTGCAGGATAGTCAGGATTCCAGTGAGCTGGGGAATCAAGTTGGGTACCCAGTTGGTCAGTAGGCAAATCATAGTGGGTCGCTTCAAAGCCATCAGCCGCATAAGTGTATGCTTGACCCGTTTGAGGATTGGTGGTAGCTGAAAACCTAGGCTGTCCAAAACCAGCCCACACAGGAATAGTCGGTGTAATGGTATGGGTAAGGTCTACGTACTTTGCTGATTTGAGTAACTGTTCATAGGTTTGCCAGAGTGAGGGGGGAGGACTTGCCTGAGCAAGAGCAATTGTCCAAGAAATAACTGAACAAAAGACAAAAACAAATCCTAAAAATCTAAATTTTTTCAAAACTTTTTCCTCGTAATTAAATTTCATAGTTAACACAGCAGTACAGCTAGATTTTTATATCTTACGTAACTCTATGCGACGACAGCTAACTCGACCGAATCTGAAAATTGACAACAAGCTAAAACCCAAGAGGAATAAGGCTTTTCGAGTTTCTGCCATTTTTTGCGGAGACATTCGTCAATTCAACATGTTTGAATTTTGAATTTTGAATTTTGAATTCGACCTCAGGAGCT
>JH611124.1 GCA_000252485.1 Prochloron didemni P4-Papua_New_Guinea
TCAGTTGTTTTTGCCACTCTGCGTCTGTTTTCTGAATTTTTGCTGCCATTTATCTATCCTTTTTATCTATCCTTTTTGTTATAGCAGTTGAAGCGTAGTTGAGCAGGACTTACGCAAAATTTGGTCGAAGACACTAGGAATAGTGTGGTGCGTTACGAACGCACCCTACTGAATCTGAATCCCATCTATAAGTCCTGTGGTGGGCAGTGCCGCACCCTACGAAGAGAGGAACTATCAACTGTCAACTGTCAACTGTCAACTGTCAACTATCCACTATCCACTATCAACTATCAACTATCCACTATCCACTATCCACTATCCACTATTTTCTCGCTTGCCATTGACGACGAATTTGGCGAGTTGCGGCTAAATGTTGGGAATAGGTTTTGCTGAATATGTGAGTACCGTCGTAGCGAGCAACAAAAAAGAGCAAATCGGTTTTTTCTGGATAAAGTGCAGCTTTCAAACTAGCAGCACCGGGACTGGCAATAGGTGTAGGAGGTAATCCCGGATGGATATAAGTGTTATAAGGGGAAGCTGTGGCTACTTCGGCATAGGTTAAGGGGCGATCGGCAGTTTGCTTGATGCCTAAACCGTATTCTACTGTGGGGTCTGTTTGCAGTTTCATCCCTTTTTTTAAACGCTGGGTAAATACTCCGGCAATGCGATCGCGTTCTTGGGCTATTGCTGCTTCTTTTTCTACAATACTGGCTAAGGTAACCCATTCCAATAAGTTCAAGTTAGTTTGCTGTTTGGCTTTGCGATACATGGGTAAACTAACTCGCTCAAATTGGTTTAACATCATAGCAATTACTTGCTGGGGAGTTACATTACCTACTGGCACTTTATAAGTATTAGGATACAAAAAACCTTCTAAATGAGGCAAATTTTTTGGTAGCCAAGGATACTTTTCTCTAGGTATTTGTCTGGCACTGGCAGTAAATTCTTCTTCTGTAAAAAAGCCTAAAGATTCAAAATACCTTCCCATTTGCTTGATGGACCAACCTTCGGGAATGGTGAAACTTCTTTGCATCACTCTTCCCTGCCATATTTGGGAAGCAATTTCTGGGAGGCTGTCGTTAAAAGAAATTTCATAGGTTCCCGCTTGAAAACCTCCTTCTGGGTTTTGGGTTGCCAACCACTTAGCCCATAATTTCCAAGCTTTAGCAGAACGAATTAAACCTTCTGCTTCTAAATCTCTGCCAATGTGTTGCGCTGCGGTTCCTAGGGGAATATTAATTTGGACTGTTTTTTCTGTTTGATTCAGTTCTTGCTTGTCAGAGTTGGGGGAGGAAAGAGCCCAACTCCACCAACTCCAGGTTTGCCAAGCACAAATACCGAAGGTTACAGGCAATAATCCCAAGTAATACCACCATTTGGAGCTATTTTTGACAGATTTCATTTCGTTATTTCAATGAACTACTAATTATTGTTCTCGCTTCACATCTCTATTCTAGTTCATCTGGTAACAATTCTTCTAGAATTTTCTGTAAGTTTTCATCTTCCGGGTAAACCAGTTCCAACTGTTTCATTCTATTATATTTAGCAAAAAACAACAAAGGAGCGACGGGAGCGTAAATAGAGTATTTTTGGTGATGGTGATAGAAATTAGCTAAGAATTGCAGTTCTTCTTGTTCTAGGTTGGAGTCTTCTTCCTCCAGTTCTAGAGTCAGAATATCTTCTTCTTCTAGGGGGGGAAGTTCACCAGAAACAGTCAGAGTAAAGGCGGTGTGCTGGAGGACCAGGTCTAGTTCTGCCAAGACGGCTTTTGCGTCGGCAAAAATTTCCTCTATTTCTATTTCTTCTTCTACCGGGATTGCTGCGGAAACATCTCCATTATTGGTTTGATCGGACCAGGCCAAAATCAAGACAGTGGAGTCTACGGGCATTAGTAGTAAGTAAGTATCCCTTCCTACTGGTCGAGAATTTTCAATGTAACAGTCAAGCGATCGCCCGGCTTCATCAGTCAGGGTAAGCCTTTGTTGAGGGTCTGGCTCGTACATATAGCAGTTGACAGTGGATAGTGGATAGTTGATAGTGGATAGTGGATAGTTGATAGTTGAGAGTTAATCTAGCAACTGCTAAAACCCAGATGTCAGTATATCATACCGGGGAAGGGGGAGAGAAGCAGAAAGAGATGGTAGGATATCTCGAAGAATAACAATCAACCTCTTATAATCCATCACCCATTACCCCAAATGCCTAGTTCTATTTTTCCTCTCACCGCAGTTGTCGGCCAAGAAGCAATTAAACTGGCTTTGCTTTTGGCAGCCGTAGATCCAGGTTTGGGAGGGGTGGCGATCGCCGGTCGTCGTGGCACGGCTAAATCGGTGATGGCAAAGGCAATCCATTCTCTTCTTCCTCCTATTGAAGTTATTAAAGGTAATTTTTGCAATTGCGACCCTCTCAACCCAGAAACTTGGGATGACTTGACTGCAGCGGAATGGCATGGGGCGGAGGATCTGCCGACGGAAGTTATTCCTACTCCTTTCGTGCAAATTCCCCTGGGGGTGACGGAAGACCGACTGCTGGGTTCTGTAGACGTGGAGGAGTCGGTAAAGCGAGGGGAATCGGTATTTCAACCGGGACTGCTAGCGAAAGCCCATCGGGGAGTTCTCTACGTGGATGAAGTGAATCTCCTGGACGACCAAATTGCGGAACGCTTACTATCTGTTTTAAGCGAGGGACGGAACCAAATAGAACGGGAAGGTATTAGCTTTCAGCATCCCTGTCAGCCTTTGCTCTTATGTACTTATAACCCAGAAGAAGGAATGCTGCGGAAGCATTTACTAGACCGTATCGCCATCAATCTTTCTGCGGACGGGGTGTTGGCTTTAGACCAACGAGTACAAGCGGTAGACCAGGTGTTAGCTTACACTCGTTCTCCTGGCGACTTTATCGCTCAATACGGTGAAGATACGGATAGTTTGCGCACGGATATTATTTTGGCTCGGGAATGGCTCAAAGAAGTAAAAATCCAGCAGGAGCAAATTAAATATTTGGTGGAAGAGGCCATTCGCGGTGGAGTGCAAGGACATCGAGCAGAACTGTTTGCTCTGCGAGTGGCTAAGGCTGCGGCTGCTTTGGAAGGACGGGATTTAATTACCGCTGAGGATTTGCGTCGGGCAGTGCAATTGGTAATTGTGCCTCGTTCTACTACGGTGGAAGCCCCTCCAGAACAAGCGCCTCCCCCACCGCCACCGCCTCCTCAGGAACAGCCTCAAGATGAAGACCGAGATGATGAGGACCAGCAAGAAGAAGAACAAGACGAACAGGAGGATAGAGAAGAAGAACAGGAACCTCCTAGCTTGCCGGAGGAATTTGTCTTTGATGCGGAAGGGGTGATTATGGACCCCAGCGTCCTTTATTTTGCCCAGATGATGCAGCGTCAGGGCAAGTCTGGCAGCCGCAGTCTCATTTTCTCTGACGATCGCGGGCGCTATGTTAAGCCCATGTTACCCAAGGGGAAGGTGCGGCGCATTGCGGTGGATGCTACTTTGCGATCGGCTGCTCCCTATCAGCAATCTCGACGACGGCGCTATCCTGGGCGCAAGGTAATTGTGGAACAGGGGGATTTGCGTTCCAAGCGCTTGGCCCGGAAGGCTGGGTCTTTAATCGTGTTTGTGGTGGATGCTTCCGGTTCCATGGCCTTGAATCGCATGGAGTCGGCCAAGGGCGCGGTGTTGCGGTTGCTGACGGAAGCCTATGAGAATCGGGACCAAATTGCTTTAATTCCCTTTCGGGGGGAAAAGGCAGATGTGTTGATTCCCCCCACTCGTTCCATTTCCTTGGCCCGGCGGCGGTTGGAACGATTGCCCTGCGGTGGACCCTCTCCTCTGGCTCACGGTTTGACTCAAGCGGTGCATGTGGGCATGAACGCTACTATGTCTGGGGATATCGGTCAAGTGGCGATTGTGGCTATTACCGACGGACGGGGAAATATTCCTTTGGCTCGTTCTTTGGGGGAAACCATGGATTCAGCAGAAAAGCCGGATATTAAGGGGGAATTGTTGGAAATTGCGGGGAAAATCAGACTGTTAAAAATGCAGTTTTTGGTGGTAGATACGGAAAAGAAATTTATTTCTACTGGGTTTGGCAAGGAGTTGGCTCAACAAGCTGGGGGAAAATATTATCATTTACCTATGGCCAATGATAGGGCGATCGCGGCTATGGCTCAGGGGGCATTTTCTTAGTTGTTTGTTGTTTGTTGTTTGTTGTTTGTTAATGGAAGATGTCGGCTTTCCTCAGTTGATCCGATGAACGCTGAGGTTGAGGAGGAAGGCTACTTCCTTAGGTTTTGTTTGTGGTTATTTCAATTCTTACGTCTTTGTACCTGGGGTTAGAAACCGGGTTTCTTGCCAAAATTTTGGTATTAATAGTAAAGTCATGATAGAAACCCGGTTTCTTCGCTGAATATGTTAGGATTTTAAATAAACTTAAACCGTGGGATAGCCCAGGAAACTTGTGTTGGGTTTCGTTGCGGAAACCCAACCTACGATAGAACATCGCTTGCTTCCTTGGATTTGGTAATTGAGGAAGGAATGATGGTTCCTAGTTCTTATTTAATTTATCTATATCCATCTGTGGCACAGGCAAGATGCCTGTGAGTTATTAGCAATTGTAGGTTGGGTTAAGCGATAGCGAAACCCTTCGGCTACCGCGGTCCCTGAGCTACGACAGAACTGCGGTTGATATGATTTAAATAGCAGTAATCGCTAGTTATCATTTAAACTATCTGTATTCATCTGCGTTCATCTGTGTTCATCTGCGGTTAAAATCATGGTTGTTGCCAGTTCTCCAAAATCTACACAAGTTAGCCAAGAAACTCATCTAACTCCTTTTTTCCCTTTAAGAGGAGTTAGTTGGTCAACTTATCGAGCCTTAATGACCGATGTAGGGGAAAATAGACCTTGGCGCATTGCTTATAATCAAGGAATCTTAGAAATTAGAATGCCATTAGCACAACATGAAGAACCGAAACGACTGTTAGAAAGTTTTGTGGAAGCGATGGTGGATGAGTTGGAAATAGAACTGAGAAGTCTGGGTTCTTTGACTTTGGAACGAGAAGATTTGAAGCGGGCGATCGAACCTGATAGTTGCTTTTATATTCAAAATGAAGCTAAAGTTAGAGGGAAGAAGAAAATTAATTTAACTGTAGATCCTCCTCCAGATTTGGCGATTGAGTCGGATTATACTAATTCTTCTTTGAATAAGTTTTCTATCTATGCTTCTTTGGGAGTTCCCGAACTTTGGCGGTATTATGAGGGGAATTTGGAAGTTTATCATTTAGTGGGTGAGGAGTATGAAAAGAGGGATGAAAGCCTTGCTTTTCCTTCTTTTCCTGTTGGGGAAGTGGGAGAACTGATTGAGGTTAGTAAGACTGAGGGTCAACGATATGCTGTTAGGTTGTTGCGGAAGAGGATTATGAACCGCAGATGAACACAGATGAACGCGGATGATGGAGGATGTTTATGGCTTAATTGCACTTTTCAAACACGCTCTTAGAAACCGGATTTCTTTAACAAAGAGAGGGGCGATCGCCAGTCAGCCAAGAAACCGGGTTTCTTCTATTATTTTACTCAGGGGGCATTTTCGTAAGTATCTCTCTATCCCCCTAAATCCCCCTTGCCAAAGGGGGACTTTGAATTAATTTTGAATTAATTATAAATTGGTTTGACAAGAATTGATTGTTGAGTTAGATTGTAAGTGTGGGGAAGTGCGCGGCCATATTAAAGAATTAGTATAAGCGCTACTCTTTTGGGAGGTTTTGAATAATGGAATTCACAAAATTCAGCGATACCAGAAAACTGGCATTAATCTCCACCTTGCTAGTTGTTTCAGGATTAACCCTGTTGACTAAGCTATCAACATACGAGGAGATTGGATTGACAGAACGTTTTATAGGTTCTGTTGGCATTGTGAGCACTTTGACCGGAACAGGCTTTAGCGCAATCGCATTCATACAAGCAATCAAGAACTAGGCAGGAGAATATAACAAATGGATAAGGTATCACTGACATTTAGTAGTGTATCCGCTGCAGGAGTAGGCTATGGTATAATTGCTAAAAGTGTGGCGATCGGAAACAGTATTGCAGCCTTGGCGACTGGAGTTCCTGGACCTACAATTGCAGCAGCAGCAGCACAAAGCGTTGCAGCTGGGGCGGTGGCATCAGAAACAACAATTGCAGTCGCTGTTGCAGCAACCGCTGCAAGTGCCACTACCGTTGTCGGTCTCGTTGCAGTTGGGATAGGTCTAGTAGGTATTACGGTAGCAGGAATTTCGGCACTTGGCCATTTTGGGGAAGAAGGGCCTTCTGGTCCTGCTGCTTCTAACAGGACTTATATCATGTCCGATTGCATCGTCATTAATAGACAATAAACCCTGTTTCTTGTCTCAATTTATTCCACATTTTTAGGTCGATCGCGCCACTACAAAAAGCTAATGAGTTTTTTGTAGTGGTCTACAGAGATGTAACCTACGCCCTTAACACATTCTCCTCATCCCTTCACAACACCTACGGGACAAGCCACATTCGTACCTCCTAAACCGCAGTAACCATTGGGATTTTTAGCCAAATACTGCTGGTGGTAGTCCTCAGCATAGTAGAATTCCGGAGCATCCAGAATCTCCGTAGTAATCTTGCCATAGCCAGCATTAGTTAGAGCTTCCTGATAGCCATCCCGAGAAGCTTCCGCCAGCTTTCTTTGTGCAGCAGAGTAAGTATAGATACCAGAGCGGTACTGAGTTCCCCTATCGTTACCTTGACGCATTCCCTGAGTGGGATTGTGGTTTTCCCAAAACACTTGCAACAATCTTTCATAGGATATTGTCTTGGGGTCAAATACCACCAATACCGCCTCATTGTGACCGGTCATACCACTACAGACTTCTTGATAGGTGGGGTTTTGGGTAATACCAGCAGCGTAACCTACAGCAGTGATAAAGACTCCTTTTTCCTGCCAAAATTTCCGTTCTGCGCCCCAGAAACAGCCCATACCAAACATGGCCAATTCCATGGTTTCCGGATAAGGTGGTGGCAGGGGATTGCCGTTGACGAAATGATTGGGGGGTACTGACATTTTCTGTCTTCGTCCGGGTAAGGCTTCCTCGGGACTGGGAAGAGTCAGCTTTTTACCAAATCCAAATAGCACCATAGGTTTTAATTCTCGTATTTTAGCGGGGATTAGTTATATGCTTTCTATTATATATAGAAAAATAGGGAATAGGGAATAGGGAATAGGGAACAGGAGGGAAAGAACAGGGAAGCATTATTGTGCGTATTGTTTACCATGACAATGCTAGAGAACATGATACAACAAACACTTCGGATCCCCTTCGACTCGCGGTCACTGCCCTTCGACTTCGCTCAGGGACCGCGTAGTCGAAGTGCAGGGCAAGCGCTCAGTGCAAGCAACAAATAACAAACAACAAACAACAAACAACAAACAACAAACAACAAACAACAAACAACAAACAACAAACAACAAACAACAAATTATTTCAAGGCTTAATTAAATGTTGCTTTTCCAATTTACGATATCGAGCAATTAATCTAGCCTTTTGCCAATGAGGATATAACAACATAGTCCCCAAAGGCAAACCTATTACTCCTAATGCTAACAAGATATAAGAGTGAAAAAATCCTGTAGAAAAACCAATGCCCACAGTAAGAGCAAAGGCGATCGCCAATAATAAACTAGCCCAAGTAACCTGGGGACTAAATCCTCTGGATTGTAAATTGCTTGCCAACCAACGAATCACCGTCACCGCCCCCAGTCCCGCCACTATTCCCGCTCCTACCACCGCCCATTGGCTCCCCACTGTATTAGCCCCCATCATAGCCCCTACCACCGTAGCACCTACCGCCAAATAAACCCCTGCTGCCCCAGCTTCAGCCACAGCCAAAGTCCAAGTCACCGCAGCCGCCCCAGACCAGGCGATCGCCACAGCCCAAGATAAAGTTACCACCAGCACCACTTCCCAGGTTGAAGCTGCTCCTACTATCACCATGGCTACCGCAGCAGAACCTAACCAAGCGATAGTACTAGGTACTAATAATAAAACAATTGTGCCAATCTTTAAAGAAGACCGATTAACCCTAGTGATAAACAGTTCTGCAGTTCTCACTTTCAGCTTTAACTTAGAACAGCTTGGCAAGCCATTACTTGCAAATAAAATCTCCCTTTCATATACTCTTCCCGCCATTAATTTAGCCGTATCAATAGTTATTTTACACTTAGCTTGATTGCCAATAATTTTCCTGGGACGGAAAGAAATCCAAGCGTGGCCTTCAGGAGTATGCGGCGGGTCAGAACCATGAGGAGCCACCGACCAGGAACCTTCTAAAATTGTCTCCTCCATCAGGTTATATACCCCAATATTTCTAGTGATTTTTTCTCCCAATACTTCTGCTTCTACATTTAAATAACTTTTATTGAATTTAACTTCCGGCTGCCTAATTATATCGATATATTCTAAAGCTTCTAAAGCTTCTCTGGCATTAGCAAAACGGTCTTTCAGCTTCGGCTGCACCATTTTTTCCAACCAGCCCAGAAAGCTCAAACTCAAGGAGGGAGCTAAAGATTTAAATTCAATTTTATAAGGGTCATCTGGGGCAGTTAAATCTTGAATTTCCCTAGATTTAATCCCCACTAGCAAGCAAATGATTGTTGCCCCCAAGCCATATAAATCTGAAGCTAGGGTTGGCCGCCTCACTTGTTCTGGAGGGATAAAACCAGGAGTTCCTTTAAAAGCACTACTACCAGAAATAGAATTACTCCCAATCCTCGCTAAACCAAAATCAATTAGATAGACGTTTAACTCTTTATCTACTAAAACATTATCGGGAGTAATATCCCGATGAATAACAGCAGGAATACGTTTTTGTAAGTAATCTAAAATAGTTAAAACTCCCAGAGCAATAGTTTTTATTTCTTCCGAAGCAAAAGTTCTTTCCTTGCCCAAACTGGGAGCAGATTTATATTCCTGAATCAGGCAAAAACCATCCTCAGTGGGAAAACTACCCAAATAATGGGGAATTCCAGGAAAATCTAATTCCTGGAGTATTTGAATTTCCCTTTCGTAAGCATTAAAACCAGACCAACTCGAACCAATAGTAGCAAAGCAAAATTGCTTTAACACAACTCTTGTACCAGCGGTCAATGACATAGCTAACCAAGTTATTCTCCCTCCTTCCCGGTTCCGTCCTAATTCAGCAATTATTTCGTAACCGTAGTGAGAAAAATTGGGTTTGTTATTTGTTGTTTGTTGCTTGCACTGAGCTACGCGAGAGTGTTGGTTGTTGGTTGTTTGTTGTTTGTGTTGTGTCACTAATAACTGCCAAGATTAGATAAAGAATAGTTAGATTTCAGACTTTATTTTAGACAATGAGTCTGTCCTGTATTCAAATCTACATTGAAACCAACTCCACTCTCAAACTCTGGATTAGTTTCCCCAACATCAGAAGTAGATCTTTCTACTCGGTCAGTACAGACTTTCTCGGGATTGAGTTCAACGGTAAGTTCCGACCTAACTTGGGTGGAACTAGTGTATCCATCTCCATATCCATCCAGGTACGCTTGGGAGTTAGTGGCAGCGGGTTGGGGAGTTGAGCCATTGCTGGCAGCAGCTTTCCCAGCTTCATAACCCCGCTGATAGTCCTCAGCAGTATCGTTGATGAGCAAATCCTGACTGGTCTGTGCCTGTAAAGATAAAGGCAAACCCGTACTCAAGACCAGAGTAGAAGCAAGGAAAACAAGATGAAATTTCATCATGATACCTCCTTGAGATACAAATAGAAGTTTTAGCTATATAATAGTTTAAATATAGGTTAGAGAGATCCAATTATTGAGATCAGACAATTAGATTTTGCGGCAATATTCTCCATCACTACTCTATCGATAGGTTACAGAGCTGCCATTACTGCCATCAGACAATTAGATTTTGCGGCAATATTCTCCATCACTACTCTATCGATAGGTTACAGAGCTGCCATTATTGCCATCAGACAATTCGATTTTGCGGTAATATTCTCCATCGCTACTCTATCGATAGGTTACAGAGCTGCTCCGCTTTTAGCTATCAGACAATTAATTATAGCGCTTCGCGTTATAGCTTTATGGAAACAACAATCAGAAAAATTAGGAAAAGCTCAAAGATATAGCGGTCACTGCCCTTCGGCTACGCTCAGGGATCGCCCAACAAAGCACCAAGTTGGTGTTGGATTAAGCGATAGCGAAACCCAACCTACGATTACTCTTCTGTCACTGTGAGGCTCTAATCCAAGTATCTGAGGAGTTGGTGCGCTGGCGAGTCAAAATTTCCATTTGGTATGCTCTCTCTGAAGAATTTTAATTCCTTGCTAATTGAGTTATTTGCAGTTGGATATAACTTTAAAAAGTCTATATTATTTATGTAACCCAGGGCTACAGCCTCAATGCCAACCAGAACTGTATCTTTATTCCAACTTGATCCACCTAGTAACGCTTGCTCGATATCAATACAAAGATTCAATAGTGTATCGATTTCAGGTCTAGCCTCATCCCAGTACCCAGATAGGAAATTGAGTGCCGCCTTCATCTCTATAAATCCATCAATCATCGCATGATATACTTTTGTATCAGCTCCGCGAACACTGGTGTTGCCGAATACTCTTCCAAGGAGCCATGCTTTCTCCAGGTCAGCCTTGACAGTTTCTGTTCCTAGATGCGCTACTAAGCATCTAGAAACCTCATCATTTGAGAAGTTCACGAAAAATTTCTCTACATCTTCTTCATGCAACTCGTATATTTCCTCGAAGAAAAAATTCTCAAGTTCTTGGTTCATTAAAAATCTCCTATTCAAAATTATCAGATCAGAGGGAGTCTCAATTATTATCAACAAGCCACAAATATCTTGTGCCCTCCTGTAGAGGAGATACTACCTGTCCAGATTCAATAACCTGAAGATCTGGGATTCTAATAATTTGCCCGTTTTCCTGTTCAAATGCCTTGATTCCTCCTGTAGATGGATTGGGTTGTCGAACATCGCCAAAGATTTCATCCAAGTTTGTGTTTGCTCCACCAGAAATATCATCTGAACTAATTTTATTTACATTTGGAGATGGAACATCTTCAATTCCAAGATTCCTGGGCAAGGGACCAATACCCACATTATTGCACCCCTAGTTTTTGGAGATGTCTATTAAATTTTCCGGCAATATTGGAAATCACTACTCTATCGATAGGTTACAGAGCTGCCATTATTGCCATCAGACAATTCGATTTTTCGGCAATATTGGAAATCACTACTCTATCGATAGGTTACAGAGCTGCCATTATCGCCGTCAGACAATTCGATTTTTCGGCAATATTGGAAATCACTACTCTATCCATCGCAGGTGATTATTATAGCGTAGTGCGGTGCGGTGCGGTGCGGTGCGTTGCGCACGCGAAGCGCCGCTCTTAGCGCCCGCACCCTACAAATCTATAAAATTCAACTGTTTTTGACCGCACCCTATCTCAGTAGCTATCAACTGTCAACTGTCAACTGTCAACTATCAACTATCAACTGTCAACTGTCAACTATCAACTGTCAACTGTCAATTCTTCTTTTAGCATCTGAGTATAAATTTTAGGCAAATGGGGAGTCATGGGATTAGGTTCTATGCCATGACTCAAACTAGTCCAAGTCCCGGAAAGCAAGCGCAACACTTTCTCAATCTTCCCCTGACGCAATAAAGAGGGTATATCCGCATTCCAAGCGCCAGCATCACTGAGCCAATCATGAACTACCTTATCTTGATATTGTGGCTCGAAGCTATGATATTTCCAACGCCAAAAACCGGACAGTTCCGGATGATACTTTCTAGCTTTTTCCTTCCAAGTAGTATTGAGAAATTGATATCTGCCAGCTGCAGTAGAACATTTACCGATGTTTGGACCCCTCACAATGGGTACGCAGCGCTCTGGATGTCGCTCCAGACTGCTAACATATTTGCCCCCGTAAATAACGTGATAGGGTTTAGTAAAATTGGCTTCGCTGGCTGTAATAGTGCGCATCAAGGCCCGAATGTAGGGGTCGCCCCCTTTCATTACTAGGGGCTGAGTGCCTTTATTCTTATTAAAGAATTCAGAAGTAGGCGATCGCCCACTCTCCCCACTTTGGCAACTGAGGAGCAAGGAAAGCAAAACAATAGATATTGCCTTCAGTACTAAATTGTTCTGATTGTTTTCCCTCTCTTGCACGGCGATCGCTCCTTATGTCCTGATTTAATTATAGAGTTTCTTGGTCATGAGGTACACCTATAGCAATTCCCAATGAACACTCTCGCGTAGCTCAGTGCAGGCAATTAACAATGAACAATTAAGAGGTTGAAAAGTGTTTAGTATTGAGTTCCAGCAACCAACCGGTTGCTGTATAACTATCAACTATCCACTATCCACTATCAACTATCAACTCCTTCAAGCAACGTTAGCAAACAACTGCTCCCAGTTTAGAGACTTTGCTTCTGCTTGAGCAACTATTTCCACAATTTTATTGCTTGCTCCTGGTTGGAATAAAGACTCTACGCAAACCTTTCCTACTTTGGTACGCGGAATACTGCCTTCAAACAAACTATCTGCCCCTTTCATCAAGATAGGATCGGGATTATCCTCATTTTTCAGTCCTCCAGGTCGAACAATTGTATATTTCAGACCGCTTCCTTGCAAATATTGTTCCGCTTGTTTTTTCCAATACAAAACTAGCCAAAAGAGATTGAGGGGATGGAAAAATTGGGAGACGCAGAGGGAGGAAACCAAGACAAAATGCTCTATGCCCTTAGCTTTAGCTGCATCTACTAGATTTTTCGTCCCTTGGTAATCCACTTGATAGGGTCCAGCAAAATCAAAACTAGGACTAGCGCCAGTAGCGCAGATTAAAGCAGTGCAGTCAGCAATAGCCTCTTGGAGACTGGACCGTTTCAGCACATCTCCTACTACTAATTCTACCGATCGCCCAGGCAAAATTTCTTGACCTTGCTCTAAATTTCTCACCAAAGCCCGGACAGAAAGATTGCGTTGGACTAATTCTGCCACAATTCTCCTTCCTGTTTGTCCCGTTGCCCCAGCTACAAATACTTTCATTTTTGTCTCCTTTCCTGTATTGAGCTAAAATTTGTTAACAAGTTCTGCTTTCTAATATGGCAGGGCTACTCTAGATGACACAATTAGATGACAGAATAAAGAATAGAAATGGGAATGCTAAGTTTAGGCGCAAGAAAAACCAGATTTGAAGGTGGATTATGCAGCAGTATCAATATCAAGCAATAGAATCTTCAACTTTAGCCCCTACTAAGGAAATTTTCCTAGGTCAAGATAGGGAAATCACATCAGCAGAATCGGAAATATACCCCAACAAGTTGGTTATTTTTCAAGCCAATTTTGCGGGATTCATGGAGATGAATGAAGATACGGACAAGGTTGGAGATTATTTTGCTAACCACCAAGATTGGTTTTGCTCCTGTGCTGCACCGATGACCGTAGAACCCCTAGGCAATAATGCTTATATTTTAGCCATCGGTCATTTGAATTCTTTTGGTTATGAACTAGAACCCAAGATTGCTGTTGCCCTCCAGCCCCAAACTAAGGTCTAATACCTACTACAGAGTATTCCCATTCCCAATTATACTCCTCCTGGTTACGAAGTTAATTTTCATTCGGCAATGGAATTGGTAGAAGTTGCAGTTGATGCCAAATCTCCCATCAAAGCAAAAACGAAAATTAACTGGCAAATGCACTTAGAAGTGAAAGTGAAATTTCCCAAATTTATTTATAAATTACCCCTCAGTCTGATTCAAACTACAGGCGATCGCATTTTAGCCCAAATAATCAGACAAATTTCCCCTCGCTTAACCCAGAGAGTGCAGAAAGACTTCCACTCCCGTTTCCATCTTCCCATGCCTGATGCCAAAAGCAGAAAATTGTACAAAATCAACCCAAAAAGGGTTGACCATTAATTTGACTTTTGAGGTTTTCAAAAGTAATTAGAGTAAAATCGGACGGAATCAGGATTTTGGAATTTTAGCGTGACTTGTCACCCCATGAGGTCAGCCTCGCTGACCCGCGAGTAAGTCAATTCTATCTTTTTCCCTAGTTTTACCCCTGCCTAGAGAGTCTAAGCCTAACTTTGTCATCCAGTATTTCGCCTGGTTACCCTCTTCAGGCGGATCTATTGCTAAGTAGCCATGTTGAGTTAAATCCTGCAAAACATAAAAGGATGGAGGTACACGTTCAACATCCTCAAATTGGTCAACAGTTTTTACGATGTTGTACCAAGTAAGTGTTCCATTATTGGCGGCAACTGTTTCGAGAATCCTTCTTGCTGAGTTAAGATTTAAGTAGTCCATAGCTTTCCGCACCTATTATTGATATGTTGATGGATGATACAGAACACCAAAGCCTTCTCTGAGACAATAATCTTCAAGGGTGGCTGTGTGTGCATTATTCCAGAGTCTATAAGCTTCATCAGGACTAACAGGAACCCCATTCCTGAAGCCAAGACGATTGTAACGTAGAAATTCTCGCAACTCGTGAGTATAGTTATTCAAGTCAGCTTGAGTTGGTTGAATCTTTCCATTAGCAATATCTCTCAATCTCTGAAGTTGAGCTATATTTTGAAGGTCAGGCCCAAACCTGGCAAGATGTTGTTCAACTCTATCAACACCTCTATTTGTAATACGAACCTTATCTGTTGAGAGTTGGCTCGGAGAAATAGACAAGCCAATTTCATTTGGAGAGAAAGGACGACCACTCGATTCACCTAAATGGGAACCAAAGTTAAACATTGGACTATCAGGATCTATAGGTGTCGATCCTCTTCCTCCTAAAGCCATTAAATCTTCTCCAATTCTACCTATCTTCTAACCTTCCCTGTCTTGCCAACACCCAAATGTTAAAAACCTACACTTGTGAGCCACCAACCCCCGATTCCCCCGCAAAGCGCAAGTCCAGAAAATGTACCCGTCCTGAATGGTTTCCTGCCACAATAGTAGTACCATCTGGGGCAACCCCACAGCAGTAAATCTCCCCAGAAACGGCGGCCCTCAGCGCAGCGGTTAGCCGTAGTTCATGAAACTGGTCATTGAAAGTTACAACCATTAATCCAACTAGATAGTCTCGTAGGATTACTTCAACTTCACAATTTGTTAATAATCCTTTCCAGAATTTCCATTCCCGACACTGCCTGCCAGCCAAATAGTCCTACAATAATTGTATTGAGGGTAATATGAGCGTAACGAGCCGCATCATTTCCCTTTTGCATCCAAGGAACCAAAGCAGCAGCCATAGCCATCATCCCAGTCATAGCTAGCCCAGCCAAGAGATGAGGACCAACAAACAGTTTTCCATTGTTGATATAGGTTACACCCATACCGGCAATATTACCCAATACCATCAAAGCCAGCAATATGGAACCAAGTTGATAATGCTTGAGATTAAATTGTTTTTTCAACAATTTTTTTTTAGTATCCTTGTCTGCACTGCGGGTACGCCGAATTTGAACCCCCTGATATCCTGCATAGATAGTAAATCCCAGAACAACCCACATCAGAACGGGATGGCCGAATTGAGACCAGCTTTTGATTGCTTCTAGGTCCATCGTGATTAGCATTCTCCCCAAGCAAAAATTATATCTTTATAAAAATTAACACATAGATTAAGTTTTGTAAACTGCTTTTTTCGTGAGCTAAGATTTGCAAGTCTTCCATATCTATCTATAAAAGCTCTCCCCAAAGAGCTTTTCAGCCCCAAAGGGTTCATTCTCCGACGTAATTTCTCTTGGCTTTATCGTCCAAATGGACTATATACTGTAAGACTCAGCTAAATTTCGCCAAATCTCAATTGTTTGGGAGTACAACAATGAGTCGCCTTACCCTGACAAATTGCCCGACCTACCACCGTTCCCCAAAATTAACCTCAGCTCCATTAACTGGGGCCAAGGTTAATTTGTCTGATGAAAATGTTGATTTCCTGCCCTTAGATGAGGTTCGCGAATTAAAAGAGGCCATGGCAGGAGATGGTGGCAACCTCTACGTTCGCCGCCTTCAGTACAGCTACAAAGAGGAGGATGCCTCCGATTCAGAGACTGTAAAGTTGGAGCTTGCAGCTAGGGAGCTAACAAGGGGAAAGTGGGATTCAGAAACTATTTCCCCGTATTACCGCCAGAGGCATTACGACCCCAATCCCGCTCAATTCCTATCGCAGGATCCTCTTGGGTTCGATGGAGGGGATAAGAATCTCTATGGCTATGTAGGGAATTCGCCTGTCAATTATACGGACCCCACTGGTTTGATTGCCGAAGGTTTCTTAGATACTTTGGGAAATCAATTAGAAGGTGCGGCTTACTCGGTGGCAGGTTTTATTGTTAGGAACGTCCACGAGCCTGTAGGTCGGTCTCTTGCTGATAATTCCGCTCTTGAATCAGCATTAAGGACAGGGGATTCTATAGCTGTAGGGGTAGCTCAAACCGGTAATTTTGTTGGCTTTGATATTCGAGAGTTCCGGGAGGATATATATGGTGAGGAGGTCAACGACAATCTCAATGAAACCATCGTCACTATAAGTACGACTGGTACTCTGGTATTGGGAGGTTTTGCCCTATCGGCATACGCTGCTGGAAGCGCTGCATTCAATACAACGGCCACGGCAGCAATCAACGTTGGTTTGATTAATGCTGGCATCGGTCTAACTACCCAGCTAATTTTTAATGGGGGAGATTCCAGTGAGTTGGATTACGGTTCTTTAGCGCTGGATTTTGGCTTTGGAACTCTGGGTTCTTTTGTAGGGGCTGGGGTGGCTGCTAAAACTGGTGGCGGTTTGGTATCTAGGATTGGTTTTAGTACTGCTTTTGAGGGGGCTTTTGCCGGTACCGAGCAGGTAGTTCGCAATTTTGCTAACGGCGATTCTTGGTCTCAGAATGTAAGGTCCGCAATACTTTCCAGCATCCTTTTGCAGGGTGGTTCTGAGATTCTCAGTAACGGTCGGGAAATTTTGCTGGCTGGTGGGCGATTGTTGCGGGCTGGTGACAATCTGGTGGACGATTTATCGGGGGCTTTTGGCGGTCGCCAGCTGGCTACTCCCGATGGTGTTGGTGATGGTCGCTTGCTCCGTTCTGTTGATGAAGTCCCAAATGTACCGAAAGGGGGCGATCGTTTTGCTGCATCTACTGATGGAGGTAGAGGTGTAGATGGACCAAAAAGAGGGGCAGGAATTCCAGATGGACCAAACAAAGTAGAAAGAGTAAATCCAGAGGATATCCGTTTTACTCAAGATACAGTCAGCCCTAATTTTAGTGATGGTGGTACAATAACCGAAACCATTAGAGATTTACTAGCAGGCAACATAAGCGCAGACGAAATCCCTACTATTCGAGTTGTAGAAGTTGATGGCAAATTATTTTCTTTGGATAATCGAAGGCTAAGTGCTTTTAAAGCCGCACAAGTTGATAATATACCTATTCAAAGAGTCGATTTAAGCGATCCAGTTATTGATAAAAAATTTAGAAATAGGTTTAAACCAATTGATGGAGGAACAAAAATTATTGTTGTTCCAAAATCTGGTAGAGCTGACGCAAGGAGAGTGCTTCGTGAATTCGGAAAATAAAGAACGAATAGACATTGCAGATTTATCGCTAGAATGGCTTGAGAAGTATCCAGTATGGACTTGGTATATAGGCTCTTTATTTGAGCCTGAGGATGAAATCATACCTGTTGATCTAAATTCGGAATCAATTGATGAGATCGATGTTTTATTTGCAAGAGCTGAATTTACAACTGTTGACGGATTAAGTCTGAAAGGTTGGATATCATATGATATTGATGCAGACAACGTATATAACATTGATTTTTTTTATGAAAATCATGATTTCGGCTTCAACTCAAATCTAAAAAAACTGGCAGCAGATAAGTTGGCAAGATTTCGTAAAGTTTTGAATGACGAGTCTTTAATTGTATTCCCAATAGCTTATAAAAGCGCAATAGCATTTGATGATGGGCAACAACTTTGTGGATATTTTAATCCATGTTAGAAAAATAACTACTTGGACCAAACAGTGGAGGCAATACCCCCTCCTTTTCTCCTATTGAGTAATAGTCGGGAAGTTTTGCAAGCCGGTCGGCGATTGTTGCGGGCTGGTGACAATCTGGTGGACGATTTATCGGGGGCTTTTGGTGGTCGCCAGCTAGCTTTAGAAGGTGTTGGTAATGGTCCCTTGCCCAGGAATGTTGATGTTTCTGTAAATAAAGGGGGCGATCGTTTTGCGATTGAAATTGTCGAAGATGGAGGTAGTGGTTTAGGCAAACAGAAGACAACTAAAAGAGGAGATCAATCAGATTTTGCTGATGCCACTGAAGAAATAGTGTCAAAGATTACTGGTGTTGCTCGCAACACAGGAGCGAATCAGGAGAAAATTCCAGGCACTGGAAAGGGTGGATTCCGAACCCTAGATTTGAAGATTCATGGTCCAGATGGTTCTCTTGAGCTGCGTAATTCAATAATTGAAGTTAAAGGTTCAAACATAAAGAATGGAAAATTTGGTGCGGACCTTAGCAAAAGATCCCGAGATCAGCTTAAAGACATACTTAAATATGCGGAAGAATTACGCAAGAACGCTGATTCTATTCAAGATCCTCAGAAAAGAGAGAAGATGAAAAATATTGTTGTTGAGGTCTTCACAGATTTAGCCCCTCCTACAAGAGGTAAGTTTGCTAGACTTATAAAAGAAGAGAAGCTAAAAATAAGACCAATACCGAGACCATGAAAAAAAATTATCTTAAAAGGAAGTAACAATGTCAGATCTGCATCTTATAATCCACTTGTTTTCAGAAAAACCAGTTTTCTCTGAGGAAACTCTTGAGACAATCCACCTTTTACTAAAAGAGCATCTCCCAACATGGTCAAGAGAGCTAAAGGTTACTCCAGACGAATACGACGAAGAAGAAGGAGCATTTGTTGGTGAAAATAGCTTATTTGAGATTGTTCAAAGAGAGATTATTCAAAAAACTGCCCCTGCTTATCAGGGTTCAGGAGACGCTACTCTTCTAGGAAACGATGAAGGGATTGTATTTTTCCTAGAATCAAACACTTCCACCTTTCTTCCTATGAGTAACACAATTTATATTGAGATATACAATGTCAATAAAATTGAAGAATTATCAACTTTTGATTGGACTCGAAAATTTGTCAAGAGCTTAACTTCTGCTATCCCAATTCGATATGGAAACGCTCATTTATCAGAAGACTTTGAACGTAAAAATATGGTTAGAGATAATGGTGAAGTATATGCGATTGGAGCCAGGATTGATAATGCGATTCCAGGGATTTACTGGTTAAATTATTTTGGAAAACCATATAAATCTTTTTTTGACAAAAAATGTATAAATTCTGTTCCAGTATTTGAAGTTTATGAAGATTCCCAAGGATTACTGATTGTTCTTGATGAGACACCACTGAATTGGCAAAATTCCGATTATAAGCAGAAGGAAGAAGAAATCATTTCCAGCCTTGGCAAGGATTATTTCTTTCTGAGATCTGCACCTGAGAGAGTTACTATTGCCCCTACATTTCGTTGATTGGTTTTAGTACTGCTTTTGAGGGGGCTTTTGCCGGTGGGGAGCAGGTAGTTCGCAATTTTGCTAACGGCGATTCTTGGTCTCAGAATGTAAGGTCCGCAATACTTTCCAGCATCCTTTTGCAGGGTGGTTCTGAGATTCTCAGTAACGGTCGGGAAATTTTGCTGGCTGGTGGGCGATTGTTGCGGGCTGGTGACAATCTGGTGGACGATTTATCGGGGGCTTTTGGTGGTCGCCGGTTGGCTACTCCCGATGGTCTTGGTGTTGGTAAGGGTCGCTTCCCCAATGAGATTGAAGTAAAGAAAGGGGGGGACAGCGTTTTTGCATCTACTGATGAAAGCAAAGGTATAAACAATATTGTTGGAGGCAGTGATGTAGTTCCAAAGCCTGTTCTAGAAGATGTAACTACAGGACCGCATGGTCCTGATAGACCATTGAGTGATGTGGTTTCACGAGGAAGAATTCCTGATCCTCGAACTGGGTTGATGATTCCACAGGGTCGGTGGCTTTCGAGAGAGGCTGGTGAGCTTGCTGTGAGTACATTAGATACTTCTAGAATGAGTGTTGGGGAAGCTTTTTCAGTTGCTATTGAATCTGGGAGTGGGGTGATCATCAGAACTTTTAATGAGTTTCCACCTAGCAATCTTCGTCCTAGTGAAAGGTTTTTAACTGAGCCTGCTGAAAGAGCTGTCGTTATTCTAAAAAGAGATGGGCGTATCCACACATTTCCTATAGGTCCAGAGCATCCTGCATTTAACAAACCTGCACCAACGAGGTAAAAAATGACACAAGCAATCACACTGCAAATTAGCTACGAGAATTCTAGCTCTGCAGAAATAAGAGAGATAGACCCAGCTGAATTAATGAAAACATTGCAGGGAAATGGCTATCAATATATAGATTTAGTAGGTGGTCCCATTGGAGAAATAACCGACAAGATTTCTCTGTATGTAGAGAATGACGCGGAGTTTTTAGCTGAGGGATACTTTTCGTTAGAAGATAATCTTCAGGAGCACAAGGCTAGTTTTGAACACTTCTGCTATCTAGGCGATGGATTACTAGAAATAAAAGCAAAGGTGAATGGAGATGAAGTATGCGCAGTCCTTAATTATTGTCCAGGATTAGATGTATCTAATTTGATTTCTTACAAGTTTAAAATAACAAAAGAACAATATATAGACATGTGGAAAGGAATAGTTCTTGGGTTGTTAACCGTACTTAAACAGAAAATAAAATTAAAGTGAGGTATAATGGTTTGCAAATAGCAGTTTAACATTAAATAATATGACCCACATTCCGCATTCTACCGACGATAGACACTACTTTGCTGCCATTGGAGATGTTCATGGTAGTATTTTTGCTATGTTTAAGTTAGTTCGCCAATGGGAGTCTGAGTACAATACAAGAATTGATTTTATTCTACAAGTTGGTGACTTTGAACCGCATCGCTCAGTTGAAGATTTGAAAACAATGGATGCTCCAAGCAAGTATAAGAAGCTTGGCGACTTTCCTGATTTCTATGTGAGGAAAAAGAAATTCACTCATCCCGTTTGGTTCATTGGTGGTAATCATGAGCCTTATGGTTTTCTGGATCTAATTCCAGATGGCTCAGAAATTTCTCCAAACTGTCATTACTTAGGTAGAGTTAACTCCATTGAGTTACTTGGTCTTAAAATTGTTGGAGTTTCAGGTATTTATAAAGAAGAGGTTTTTAATAAAAAAAATCGTCCCTCTGCACAAGAAATTCATTATCACTCTAACTCCGAATATATAGGATTTCTTGAAAGTGAAATTGATAAGGCTCTTGAGTATTCCTATGCAGATATTTTACTACTACATGAGTGGCCCCAAGGAGTTGTTGATATTGAAGCTTCTGATGCATTCGGAAAACATCATTATATTTCTCAATCTCGTGAAGTTGGCAATGAATATGCAAGACTTTTAGTTGAGGCTTTGCAACCACAGTTGGTACTGTGTGGACATATGCATATTAGCTATCGTACATTAATGCAAACTCCCTCTGGGATGTTCAGCAAAATTTGCTGTTTGGCAAATGTACTGCATGGAAAAGACTCTATGGCTATATTTAGAGTAGATCCAGATAAGCAAATTATTGAGGTTACCGATTAGTTGCAGTCACATCTAATAATAAAATACGATAACCAAGCTTAGTATTAGCAAATATTTAAATGGCTATTGGCTCTCTATTGATAATGGTGAAGTATATGCGATTGGGGTCGAAATTGATAGTGCAATTCCAGGAATTTACTGGTTAAATTATATGAAATCTGAATAATGTTTGCGGCGTTGCATCTCTGTGGGATGATTTGGATATATGCCCAAAAATTTTTCCTTATTTATCAATAGTTTCAGCGAATTGAAATTGGACTATCATCCCGCAATGGTGCAACGCCTGCATCTGGGGTGATTTTTTCACTCACCGAAAGCATAATAACGAGGGAAATCCTCTACTTGAAGAATTTGGGAACGTTTTCCAATGGAACCGTAGGAGGGATAATCCAGTGGATAAACATTGGCATGGCTCGGCAATTTCTGAATCTTCTTGCTCCGTAAATTAACAATTTCCCAATATGACTCTGGATCGAGGCATTCAAAAACCGCATCTTCCGAAGATTTAAATCCTCTGAATCTCCCACCAAACTGGGCTCCTTGGCAACTTTGAATATCTAGAGTATCATAGTTATTACTCGCATCCACAAACAAAAAAGTATTCCATCTCTCAGTTCCGGAACTCCAATTTTGAGCCACAATTAAATACCTACCATCGGCGGAATATGAGAGAGGATTGCTAAAATTGTAATTATCTGTAGCTGGAAAATGTTGAAACTTAACCCTCTCATCCTGCTTGATCGCCATTTTCATTCTGCGGGTTTTAGCTGCTTTACAGCCATAGCGTTTCAACATAGCCTCAAAATAAACTTTAGTCTTGCTATCAGGAGATTTGAGTTGTTGGGAACGATAGCTAACTTCCGTAGAACCGTGACAGTTTATTTCTCCCTTACTATTAAATACCTTGAGGTTCGGGTACAAAGAACGAAAAGAATCCTCAATCCATGCAGTTCGGGTTGCCGTATTTATTCGTAAATCGAAAATTTGGTAATTTTGTCGTAAGAAAGTGGCAATGGGAATTCCGAAATTTAAGCCTGTGGGTGGGCATTTTTTGCTACCACATTCTAACTCTGCTGTACTGTGAATTCCTATTAAACGACCTTGTTGGTCTAATAACTGGCCCCCACCCATGCCCGGTAGACTGGGATTGGTGTAAATTAAGCTATCATCCTCTTGGAGTAGTCCATGGGAGGAAACCTGATCAATTAATTTTCCTTCCGTAAAGCGAAGTAGAGGAGTTGGTTTCGTTCCTTCCGGAAAACCAGCCAAATAAATCTTAGTTTCAGGTGCTAAATCTGAATTATCCCCCAACTCTGGAACTGTATATTGATTTTTGCTGACGAACTCTACCACTGCCAAATCTAGATTAGATATTGGTCTGATTTTGCTGTGATAGTCTTCTGCCTCTATAGTATAGTTTGCCCCATCATGGGTCCGCAAATGGTATTTATTGATATGAGAAACTACTTGTTTGGTGGTGAGGACGTAGTAGTTATTGCCGTTTTTCGATACGATGAAACCAGAACCTAAATTATTTTTTCCCCTTGAATGGATACCATGGTCTTTCTGGCAATCTTGGCCACAGGTGGGGGAGGTTCTAGAGAAATTAGCTCTATTTTTTTGTGCAAATTTATTTGCCATAGCCACCGCCAGGCCAGAATAGCAGTGGTGATAGCTGCAGCAGCTAGTAAAATACGAATTAATATTTTCAACTATCTACCACCCTACTGCTCAAGGATTATTTCATCAATTTCGCGCTAATTATAGCCAAATATTTGGCTATTTTTCTTTGAAGATTGTTAGTGGCATTCATCATTACAGCGCGAATCAACAATTACGGTAATTGGCTAATTGCTTGAATCAAAAACATAGCAAGGGAAAGAGTGGCAACTGCTTGCATTGTATAGCTTGCTGTCCATTTTAATGTTTTGGCAATTTGCATAGTTTTTTTCTCCCATCAATTGAACTATTGAAGAATTAATCGGGAACCCTCTGTATCAGAGGGATGACCAAGTTTTGGGAGCGAACAAAATTTATTTTAACACGGAATTTTGATTACTTAGGTTACAGCTGTCAAGGTAATTGGCTGATTAACTGGATGGAACAGATGGCCAAGGAAAGAGTTATTACGGCTTGAATTGTATAGCTAGCAGTCCATTGGAAAATTTTGCTTGTCAGCATGGTTTTTTCTCCTGTTCTCTTTTATCAATCTTCTTAAAATTGAGATAAAGTTTCCGTGAATTAGATCTCGAGAAACGAATCAATTAGATCTCTTTTCTATGTGATGGAGATCACATAGGGGAAAGATTCACCAGATCGCTCAGGAATCTAGTTTGCTTTCGTAGATTGTAATGGGTGATTCCCTCCATCTAAACTGTATATTTTCGTAGTCTAGCGCCTCTTTCAATTTTTGGCAATGTTCAGTAATTTTGCTGAAAACAACTAAGCCAAAATGCTGATTATTGTGGAGGAAACTCTAAGGCAATTGCCCCCATCAATCCTGTACGAAAATCGTTTAATAGCTGACGTGCAGTTCTTTCTTTATCGGCGTTATAACTAACCGTCGCTAGATGATAAATATATTCTTCCCCGGTCATCAATTTCGGAGCTACTTGATAACGAGATTGTAATATTTTGTCACAATTTAATTCCAGCAATAGGTCTACTAAAGCTGCTGCTATGCGCTGATTGTCGTAAGCTGCTTCCCCAATATCTTCGCAAATAGCTAACTTAATAGCATTTTGCCTATCTTCTAATTTCCAGGGGATTACTCCCGGAGCATCTAGTAGCTGTATTTCCTTAGAGATGCGCACCCATTGTAATTGGCGAGTGACTCCCGCTCTCCTAGCACTAGCAACAGCTTTGCGCCCCACCAAGCGATTAATTAAGGCAGATTTGCCTACATTGGGCAAGCCAATAACCACTGCACGCACTGGACGAGGCTGCATCCCCCGCTGTTTGCGCCTGAGGTTCATTTGGACTCCTGCTAGTTGAGCTGCTTTTTTCAGTGCTTTAATACCCTTTCCTTCTTTTCCATTGGTGCAATAAGGCTGTTCTCCTCGCTCCTGAAACCAGGTCAACCACTCTTGGAGTTGGTTTGTAGGAATCATATCCATGCGGTTGAGGACCAAGATTCGGGGTTTGCTACCAATCCAAGAAAGTATTTGGGGATGGTGAGAAGCTCTGGGAACTCTAGCATCTAGCACTTCCAGCACTACATCTACCCGCTTGAGCTGCTCTTTTAATTGCCGTTCTGCTTTGGCAATATGTCCGGGATACCATTGAATCGGAGGAGTGGTCATGAGAATTTTTGATAGAAAGCGATCGCTGCGGGATCACAATAGCCATAAGTTTAATCATTAGCTAGATAGCAAGTACCTTCCCATTTAAGATCTTTTAAGAAAGTTGGATATAGCTAAACGGTGGCTTGGCGATCGCTTTTCTTAATCACAATTGTATCTTAAGGGACAATTAAAACCGGACAGGGAGAAAGATTAATAACCCGGTTGGTCACGCTTTCAGCCGCCCCTTCCTCCGTCAACCCCGTGCCTTTACAACCCATCACGATTAAATTGGCATCTATTTCGTCCGCTACGTCACAAATTGTAAAGGAAGGTTTTCCTTCTCGCTCCAGTACTTCCGCTTCAATGCCTTCTCCAGCAAATAGAGCTTTCGCTCCTTGGAGCAGTTTCGCTACCGCTTCTGGGGAACTCATCCCGACCGCATTGGGGTTTTCCCCTTCAGAAGGTTTTTGCACCACCGAAAGAAGAATCAAACGGCTTTGATAAGTTTTAACGATATTAGCCACAGTACTAACAGCCTCACGGCTATCTGGACTGCCATCTACAGGAAATAAAACAGTTTTCAACATGATTTCTTAAGCTCTCTGGTACTCACTCCGGTACAATCGCATTAATAACGATTGTTTTTTCAGTCAACTTATAACAACCTGCGGCCAGGTGGCCAAAATTAACTTTTCGGTTTCGTGCAGGGACCACGGAGTTGAAGTGCAGGGCAAGCCCTTAAGAAGGGCGCAAACAGTTAACAAACAAAGAAGCAATAGGAGGAAACAGTCCGTGTCCAAGAAAACTGTAGCAAATTTAGCAGCAGCCGATTTAACTGGCAAGCGAGTTTTGGTCAGGGTAGATTTTAATGTGCCGCTGGATGATGCTGGTAAGATTACTGACGATACGCGGATTCGGGCTGCACTGCCAACAATTAAAGATTTAATTAAGAAAGGGGCAAAGGTCATTCTCTGCAGCCACATGGGTCGTCCTAAAGGACAGGTGAAGGAAAATCTTCGTCTCACTCCTGTAGCAACTCGTCTCGGAGAATTATTGGGACAGAAAGTAACTATGTGCGACGACTGCGTGGGTGACTCAGTCACTGCTGCTATTGGCACATTGGCAAACGGACAGGTAGCGTTGCTGGAAAATCTCCGCTTCCACTCGGAAGAAGAAAAGAACGATCCGGAGTTTGCCAAGCAATTAGCTGCCAATGCGGATTTATACGTCAATGATGCTTTCGGTACTGCTCATCGCGCTCACGCTTCCACCGAGGGAGTCACTCACTATCTCAGCCCCAGTGTGGCTGGCTATTTAATTGAGAAGGAACTCAATTATCTTCAGGAAGCCATTGAAAATCCCCAGCGTCCTCTGGCGGCAATTATTGGCGGTTCTAAGGTATCCAGTAAAATTGGGGTGATTGAAACTCTGCTGGAGAAGTGCGATAAGTTGCTCATTGGCGGCGGCATGATTTTCACTTTCTATAAGGCTCAGGGCTTGAGCGTGGGCAATTCTTTGGTGGAAGACGATAAGCTGGACTTGGCTAAGTCTTTGCAAGCCAAGGCAGCAGAAAAAGGAGTTGACTTCTTATTACCTAGCGATGTAGTTGTGGCGGATAAGTTTGATAAGGAAGCCAATTCTCAGACTACCAGCGTTGAGAGCATCCCCGATGGTTGGATGGGCTTGGATATCGGTCCCGAGTCCGTGAAGGCTTTCCAAGCTGCTTTAAGTGACTGTAAAGCGGTGATTTGGAACGGTCCCATGGGGGTGTTCGAGTTCGATAAATTTGCTGTGGGTACGGAGGCGATCGCCCGTTCCTTAGCAGACCTAACTGGAACTGGTGCTACCACAATTATCGGTGGTGGTGATTCAGTGGCTGCTGTAGAAAAGGTGGGTGTTGCTGAGAAAATGAGCCACATTTCTACTGGCGGTGGTGCTAGTCTGGAGTTGCTCGAAGGGAAAGAATTGCCCGGAATTGTCGCTCTTGATGAAGCCTAAAATTCTTGCACTTCCCTAGTAGTTGTTTTCGATAAGTACCTAGGCAAAATTAATTGGATATTCGCGAATTGCCCTCGCCTGTATTTATGGGTTGCGGTGCGTTGCGAACGCACCCTACAATGTCCGTCAAAATTATATACAAATAATTTTGCACGACTACTTATGTAGAAAGTCAATTGTGGGGTAGCCCTCTGGGCTGCCTCGCAATCGCAGGTAAGCCGCGACTTAAAATTCAACTGTTTTTGCTTAAGATAAAACTATGTCGTTAAAACAAAATCGAACTATGTCCAATAACCAAAAGGCTTTAACCCAAGAAAACTATATCGCAACAAAGGAATCAGCCTTCTTAATCAACTGTTTTTGACCGCACCCCTTTGTGGCACTTTGTCCCACAAAGGGGTGCGGAATGTAGGTTGTAACTGTAGGGAGTCAGGAGACTGCTATAAAACATTTAGCTCCAAACAACTGTTTTTGACCACACCCATTAACACTTGCCACTTCTCCCAAACAATTAATTTAAAAAAATCCGAAAAAGACTTGACAAAGGAGTTTTTTGGATTTAGATCTTAACTATAGCGATAAAGTAAAAGTCATGAGCCAGAACCAAGCAACCCAAACCCAAGAACTAATTGGAACGACAGAAGCAGCTTTCCTCTTAAATATCAGTGCCGTGAGACTGCGCCAACTCCTACAGCAGGGAAGAGTTGTGGGAGCCTACAAACAAGGGCGACGTTGGGTCATCCCCCTAACAAAAGGAATGCCCAAAATTAAACCTGGCTCTCGTGGTCCCCAAGGCACTTGGGGCAAAAGGCGGCGCACCGCTGAAACCAGAATTCATATCCACAGAAAGGTTTTCGCCTCTAACAGAGCCAACGGCACCAACGAACCCCCAATTTCCGTGATAATTGGCTCCAAAACTCGCCGCTGCCATGAAGTAGAGATTCCCGCCAAAGCCAGAGTGGTTTACTCTCCTAAACATCCCTTACCTTGTGGCGCTGTGCTTTGGATTGAAGTAGACCCCAATCAACCGATTACCATGAGAAAGTACAAAAAACTAGAATCTGTCGGAACAGCCTAATTTCAGATCAACCTCTTAATTGTTCATTGCTATAGTTGTCCATGGTTGGTTATTTACTCTATCGATATAGTTTGATGGCAGTAGTCAAAAGTACAGGACTTACGCAGAAACCCGGTTTCTAGAATTGTTAATTGTTAATTGTTAATTGTTCATTGTTAATTGTTAATTGTTCATTGTTCATTGCTATTTAACAAGATAATCTTCCAGCTTAGGTACTTCAACCCAATATTTACCTTCATGAGATTGACGAGTCAAATCCATTAACAATTGGGAATATACCCCTTCCCGCAGAGATGGAACCAAGGACTTCCCTGTATCAATAGATTCTATCCAGCGGTCAACTACTCGAATAAAAGGAGCCAAACGTCCGTCGGTAAATACTTGAGGAAATGCCAGATGCTTGGGAATTTCTACTTTGCTCAGGGATTTCCCTGCTGGTGCAGCCATTAAATCAAACCCATGAACGTAATCCTTCAAATTATTGCTACCTAAAACTAACGTTCCCTTGTCCCCATATATTTCCAGCCAATGACCCCGTCCCTGATAGGTGACAGAACTAATTGCTAACTGACAAGGAGTACCGTCAGCCAGTTCTAACATTAGCAAACAAGTATCGTCAGCATCTACAGGCTTTAATTGTCCTCCAGCTTGAGGATCTGGTCTCCTGTCAATGGCACAACTCAGGTGAGCGCACAACCGCTTGATGGGACCAAATAGCCAGCTGATATAATCGAAAGCGTGGGAACCCACAGCCCCCAAGGCTCCTCCTCCCATATCCTGGCGAGAGTACCAATTCCAAGGACGTTCTGGATTGGCACGACTTGTTACTAGCCAATCTATTTTAATTAAACGCTTTTGACCCACATATCCCATCTGGAGATATTCTGCCAATAATTGCCATGGAGGAACGAAGCGAAACTCAAAATCAGCGGTGGCAACTACTCCTTGGCTTTTAGCTAAATGATACAGTTCCCTAATTTCCGCCCCATTCATAGTCATGGGCTTTTCTAATAACAAATGCTTTTTTGCCGCTAATACAGCTTTCGCCATTTCGTAGTGCAAAAATGGCGGTGTGGAAATGCTAACTGCATCTACCTCTGGTAAGGACAGGATTTCTTCAATTTGGTTGGCAAAATGGGGAATATTATGAGTATTGGCGATCACCTTTGCCTTTTCCCAGTCCCGATTGTATACTGCTACTACTGAACTGCGAGGGTGATGCTGAAATCCGGGAATATGAATTTTCTGTCCAAAACCAGTACCTACTACCGCTACTCCAATGTTAGATAGAGGACTCATAATTGTTTACACAATCCTTTTTGTTTTTTCTTTTGCTCAATGCTAATATTTAAGACTATCAATAGAATATCACAACTAGGCTCATGATACAGTATTGAATTTATCGAAGTAACCGAGCCTCTTTAGAGTGGGGAGCGTCAAGGTGTCTAATGGGATTGATTGATAATTCATAATTGATAATTCATAATTGATTAAATAGGCTTGAACTTTTGCTGCGGCGATTGAGCAATACAGAGCAATAGTGAGGCACTGAAAAATGCACTACCGAATCCAAACAATCCCATTGAACCAGAAGAAATGATTCAGGCCCTCCTGACTAGCCCCGATCCCAACACTTCCCTCCACCAAATTGCTCTTGAATTGGGGGAAATTTTAGCTGCTGATGCCTGCTTAATTATTGCTGGTACTAGTACTGCAGAGAGAATTGAAACAGGTTTGTGGCTTGGGGATGATTCCCTCAAGTTCAAGCTCGATCCTGCACCGAAATTGCTCTCACACCCCATAATTAACAATCTGGCGGAGGAACCCATTGCCATCTCCGATGTTACAACCACTGTAACTGAATCTAATGTACCCTCGATGGCTCCAATTCTTCCCATGGGGGCATTATTGAAAATCACTACTCGCTTACAGGGAGTTGCCAATGGAACTATCGTGATCGGGAAAATCAACCCACACAATTGGACTAGCTCGGAGAAACAACTGTTGAAGACTCATGCCAACTCCATAGCCAACGCTATTGCTATTGCTAAACTGCAGCAACAAGCAAACATCAGCAATCGTTATCAAACTCTCCTGAAAGATCTTGGTCAGGCCATTCTTCACAGTTCCCATATCGATTCCATTCTCAATCTTGCTCTGACAAGTATAGCTCAAACCCTTCAGGTAGATCGGGGTCTAATTTTGATGCTCAAATATAAAGAGCCATTGTTGAAAAAGCCCTTAAACTACAGTCTAGTTCAAGCCACAGCTAAAGTAGTTGCGGAATGGTCAGAACCAGGCAATGACTCTCAATCTTTGCTCCACTACTCTTTCTCCCTCAAAGATTCTCCTCTAACTACCTCCGCCTTGAAAAATGCCCCCTCACCTCTGGCGATCGCCCAGTTGTCCCAAAACTTCAACTTCAAGAACTTGAATCACATCGACATCCCCCCCTCCTCCCTGTTCGTACCTTTGATGGGAAGTACTACTAGCCAATCCAACCCTGCTGTTGTTTTGGGTTTCTTTGTCTTGCAACACTACACCTCTCGCTGTTGGCCTACGGACGAATTAGAATTAGTTAATTGGGTTGCAATTCAAACTAGTACTGCTATTATTCAAGATCGTGCTTTGAGAAGAGTCCAATCCCTAGTGGATGAACGGACAGCACAATTAAGGTGGAGTTTAGATGTTCAAGCAAAATTATCGGCAAAAATGCGCCAGCAGATCCAAGAGCTGCTTCTCGCCAATAAACTCAAGGATCAATTCCTTGCTACTGTCAGCGATAATTTAAAAAGTCCTCTGACAGGGATGAAAATGGCCATCAACATGCTCAAAAATGCGATCCATAGCAACCAACGCCAGCGTTATCTAGAAATTTTAGAATCCCAATGCGATCAAGAAATTAATCTGGTTAACGATTTGCTGACTTTCCAGAAATTAGAATCTAACCAATTCCCATCCCATCCCGAGAAACTAAACCTCCAGGAAATTATCGGGGAGCTAGCAGAATCTTTTGGGCAAAAATGGAAAGATAGGGGATTAACTCTATTAGTAAATTATAATCCAGCAGATTCATCAGCCCAATCTCCAGATTTATCTTTTAATTTGTACAGCGATCGCGGTACTCTCAAGCGAATCTTACAGGAATTGTTGACTAATGCAGGGAAATTTTCCTCCCCAGACAGTTCAGTAACCTTGGATATTACCGAAAAAGTCAATCCTGAGGAGGTCTTTATTATAATTACTGTGATTAATATAGGTCAAGGCATATCGAAGGAGGAACAAGAATACATTTTTGATAGATTTCGTCGAGTGAAAGGGGATACTGATGGAACAGCTCAAGGCATTGGTTTGGGGTTAGCTTTAGTGAATTCCTTAGTGGAACATATCAATGGCACTATTCAAGTCTCTAGCAATCCATCCGCTCATCCCACTAATTTTGTCACTTCTTTTACGCTAACCCTACCTCAATATCAATCATAGTTGGTTGTTTGTTGTTTGTTGTTTGTTGCTTATGAATTGTGGCTGCTGTTTTCCATCATAGTATTCATTTAATCATAGTTTGTTGTTTGTTGTTTGTTGCTTATGAATTGTGGCTGCTGTTTTCCATCATAGTATTCATTTAATCATAGTTTGTTGTTTGTTATTTGTTGTTTATGAATTTTGGCTGCTGTTTTCCATCATAGTATTCATTTAATCATAGTTTGTTGTTTGTTATTTGTTGCTTATCAATTTTGGCTGCTGTTTTCCATCATAGTATTCGTTCAATTATAGTTTGTTGTTTGTTCTAAGAATTAGAAAGTTTTCTCTTCTGGCACGCCAGTTTCAAGTTTTCGGCGTGGCATTGAAATTAATATTTTATTTATATTCCGACAAGCTAGTTGGCAGAAAATCCTCGACTCAAAGAAATATTCGTGCTAAATGGTTAGTTAAGACTCTGATAGATTTAGGTCCTACTTTTATTAAAATGGGACAGGCACTATCAACTCGTCCAGATTTAATTCCTTGGGAATACTTGGAAGAATTAGGGAAATTACAAGACGGAGTGCCTCCATTTAGCCCAGAGGAAGCCATCGCCCTGATCGAATCTGAACTGGACAATTCTATTTATACCATCTATCGAGATTTTCAGCCAGTTCCTCTCGCTGCAGCCAGTTTGGGACAAGTACACAAAGCCCGACTGCATACGGGAGAAGAAGTAGTAGTTAAAGTACAGCGTCCCGGATTAGAAAAGTTATTTAACTTAGATTTTCAAGTACTGCATCGTCTAGTTAATTTTGCCAATCGCTTTCTTCCTTGGACCAGAAAGTACCGTTTAGCAGAAATTCATCAAGAGTTCTTTCAACTCCTCTATCAAGAAATTGATTACATCCAAGAAGGTAAAAATGCCGATCGCTTTCGGGAAAACTTTCAGACAGATTCTCGCATTGCCGTTCCCAAAGTCTATTGGCCCTATACCACCAAAAAGGTTTTGACTCTGGAATACCTTCCCGGAATCAAAATTGACGATCGCCAATCTTTAGAAGCTCGCAATATTGATAAGTCCCAAATTATCCAGCTAGGTATTGGCTGTTACCTCAAGCAATTATTACAAGATGGTTTTTTTCAGTCCGACCCTCATCCTGGCAATATGGCAGTCAGTGAGAATGGCAAAATTATTTTCTACGATTTCGGCACTATGGCAGAGGTCAAGTCTCTCGCTCGCGACCAAATGGTCAAGACTTTTTTTGCCGTTCTCAGAAAAGATACAGATGAGGTAGTAGAGACTCTGATTTACATGGGATTGCTGGAACCAGTGGGGGATATGACTCCTGTTAAGCGCTTAGTTGCCTTTCTCTTAGAAGAGTTTCGAGAAAAACCCATCGATATTCAAGCCTTTGATCGCATTGGCAGCGAAATCTATTTGATGTTCGAGCAGCAACCTTTTCGCTTGCCACCCCAAATGACCTTCATTCTCAAATCCCTCACCACTCTCGATGGCATTGCTCGCACTTTAGATCCTCAATACAATCTTTTAGCTGCAGCTCGACCTTTTGTTAAAAGTCTGGCTATTGGCAAAGGTTCCGGAAATATACTTGGAGTCTTTGCTGGACAAGCGAGAGACTTTCTTAAAGATAAACTTAAAGATAAATTTCAGCAACCCTTCCAAGTATCTCAGGGGAAGGACAGTAGAGCAGAAGTTTTAATTAAAAGGTTAGAGGAACGGATTGAAACTGGACAATTGCAAGTGCGAGTTCGTTCCCTCCAGAGCGATCGCGCTCTTCAAAAAATTCATTTAGCAATTAAATGCCTCATTTATGCTTGTTTGAGCGGATTTACTCTCCTTGCTGGTACCCTCTTATGGGTTCATTCTCATCAAAATTGGGCCATAGTAGCATTTAGCTTCTCCGCATTCTGGTTTTTAATCTTGCTCCGTTATTTAATTAATCTCTCCATTAGAGAAAGATTGGATAAACTAGCAAGCAAATAAGCAATCTCGTGCGGAATGTGGGCTAATTTACTCCACATCAGGACCAAAATTCTCCTCATCCAGGTTAATTCCCATTTCTAGCAAACGCTGGGCTAACTTTTCAGCTCGCTGGCGTTCAGTTTCAGCTTGCTGGCGTTCAGTTTCAGCTTGCTGGCGTTCCTTTTCAACCTGTTGTTCTAAAGTTTCAGCTC
>JH611125.1 GCA_000252485.1 Prochloron didemni P4-Papua_New_Guinea
TTTAGTTTGTCGTAACTAGTCTTGGTAATATTCCTTTCTGCGTCAATGACCTCAACCACATTTCCTACCAAGTCGTAGCTGATTTTAGTAATACCCCCTTCCCCATCTTCTATCTGGATCTGTCGATTCAGCTCATCATAAGTATAACTAGTAGTATTATTCCGTTCGTCCGTCAGCTCAACTACATTGCCCGTTGGGTCGTATTCATATTCAATAACCCCAGTTTCGGCACCAGTAACAGTTTTTACTCGATTGCGCAAGTCGTAGGTATAAATTGTTGCATTATTTTCTGCATCGATAGTCCTAGCCACATTTCCAGTCTGGGGGTCATATTTTGTAATAAACTCCCCACCTTCCGCATCAGTCACCTTGAACTGACGATTGAGAGCGTCGTATGAATACTTGGTTTCATTCTCATTTCTATCTTTCAAGGAAACCAAATTCCCGGCTGCATCATATTCATATTCCGTCACCTTGTCCCTGGCATCGGTTTCCTTCAATAACCGATTGCGAAAATCATATTCATAGGAGGTAGTATAACCCAGCCTATCTGTAACCGATTTAACTTGGTCGTCATCAAAATATTCATAGCTAGTAGTCCTATCTAGAGCATCTACTTCAGTTTTAATTCGACCACGACCGTCATAGGTATAGGTCCTGCTATGACCTTCCCCATCTATTAGCTCTACTAAATTGTCTGCTGCATCGTAAATATACTTTATTTCCTCATTTAAAGCGTTGGTTTCCAGTTTTAAACGG
>JH611126.1 GCA_000252485.1 Prochloron didemni P4-Papua_New_Guinea
GTGCTGTTCTGGTGCTGGGGAAAAAGAAAAGTCTACAAAGCGTACTTCGCTACTAACTTCCTGACTTATTTCTATTTTACCAAATGCTTTGAACAAAACAGATAAATACTGCTTGGAAAATTGGTCATATGGTTGTCGAGTCATTTCAATTGAATTGATATTTGCTGCTTTATTTATTATATAATTTTTACCCGCTTCTGAACGGAAAATAAATTCAAATTTTCCTATTTGATACAATCCCAAGATGGGACGAGCATAGCAAAAAAGCCCCCCAGCTCCCAAATTCTTGGTAGATTTGGGGGTACGAAATCTATCTTTAATTCCTATTATTCTCAAAGCGAGTTAATAGTTCGTCACGAGATAATTCAATCAGCAACCGCGCTGATTCTTCTGAAGGTAATTCTAGCAAAGGGGAGATTATCTCAGCTAGTGCAGAATCAATATTGCCAAATCTGACTTTGAGCAGATTTTCTATTAAAAGTTGTCGTTCTCGTCGTGCTTGCTGTCGTTCTTGTTCCCGTCCTTGTTCTCGTCCTTGTTGTAAAGTATCTTCTCGCCATTGGGTATAAGCTTCCGAAAAAGTCATAATCAACTCCAAATCATCATTAGTTGCATTTTTTTTGTTTTTCTCTAGCAAGATTTGCAAACGAGCAATCTCTTGGAGAACGTCATTGCGGAAAGGATCGGTTCGGGGTAGTTCCAGTAATTGCTGG
>JH611127.1 GCA_000252485.1 Prochloron didemni P4-Papua_New_Guinea
TACAGCAAACCAATCGGGACGCTTGTACCATTGGCTATTCTGCCAGTCGTAATAGAGATTTAAGTCGCTGGCAACAAATACTTTATTCTTGGCAACATTGGGTACAAATGTTGCGCTGCAGAATTCAGATTGTAATAAGTGCAGTTCATCTGGCAAACCGGAGTCCTCCTCACTAGGTAAGTCGTACATTGTGGGCAAATTATCTTTCTTGAGGAAAGATAATTTTATCTCATGGTCCAGGGTGGATTTGGCGATTGACATTGCTACTCTCCTTGGTGGTCAATATTTTAATTCTATATAGTAGTTGATAGTTGATAGCTCCTTCCGTCGAATTCAAAATTCAAAATTCAAAATTCAAAATTAACAATTGACGAATGTTGACCCGAAAAATGGCAGAAACTATACTCGCCTTATCCCTTTTGGTTTTTAGCTTGTTGTCAATTTTAAGATTCGGTCGAGTGGATAGTTTGAAACAAATTTTTTTTATTCTATAGCGCTTCGCTCCTAAAGTGTCGTTACATGCTACATTTTTTAGACAAAAGTGCTGCATCTGCTGCATCACCTTTGTACAAAGCGAAAGGGGCATTTTTCTTGCACTAACTCGCCACTTGTTCATTGTTAATTGTTCATTGCTCATTGTTTTAACTGACTAATTGACCCATTTTCTTGAGAATACGCAATACATTATATAATTCATGACGCTTGGGAAAGAGAGAAAATTCTCTAGATAGATCATATTGAGGCGTATCTTTCTGACTGAGCTTAATAAAAACAAATCCATCCCCATTGGTAGCTACGCCAAAAGTGGGCTTATTTGGATGAGGATTAGCCATCATATAAGCGAGAATTTGGGGAAAAGCTGAGGGAACTGAAATACTAGTGCGTTTTGATTCCACCACTAAAACCCAAAACTGCTCTTGAACGACTAAAATATCGATTAGTCCTTTAATAATTTCCTCTCCGTCTTCGATTATAATCTCTACAGACTGGGGAGAGCGAATTCTAAAAGGAGGATCTAACAAACCTGCCAGTTCTAAAAGAGGAGAAACGACAATTAAATTGACTGTCCCTTCTAACAAAGGACCGGCAGCTCGGTGATAATTGTATCTTTGTTTAATCCGTTCTAATGCTGTTTTTTCTCCAGGGCTGATTTCCGGTAAATCTTGTTCCCATTCTGGAAAAAATTGGTCATCTTCAGTTTGTCTGAGATTAAACTTGGACTGCAGATCGTTCAAGTTGGTGATATTTTCTCTAATCCCAATTGTAGTTACCATTTTACTTGCTTGTAAAAACTACTTTTGACTTTCTATGTTACAATTATATTGTATCTTGACCAGTGACCAGCGACCAGTGACCAGTAATAAATCATCCAATCCATTAATCATCCTAATCCATCTGCGTTCATCTGTGTTCATCTGTGGTTAATCAATTATTTCTTTCCAAAGATGTTGAGCAAAACGAATAGCAAAGAGACCTAATAGAAGACAGGAAAATCCTAATGCTGGGTATCGCCAACGAGGATAGTTTTCTAGGAGTAGACCGAGAGCGATCGCCAACATAGCAATAATAATTACCAGGCGACTGCTGCCCCACATGGTTAAAACAAATATTAAATCATTTTTCCATTTAACTAAATTAGTTTTAGTTGTATTTTTCTTGGAATTTGCATTTAGATTTTGTTCTAATCTATCGCTCATAAATTGTTCCAATCTACTTGAGAAAGATAATACCACGCTTGAATCAATTTACCTTGCATTAGAGCTGCTATGCCGCTGAGAGCTTTCAGCTCTAACATATCTGGATTAATCTCTAGAGCAGGCTTCAGAACTTTGGCTGCTTCTTTTCCTTGCCAGTCATAGAGATAAATAAAAGCAAGATAAGCGTAATTATAGAGGTTATTGGGTTCTAATTCAATTGCTTGTTGGAAAGTAGAGATTGCCCCTTTTACATCTTGCTGCAATACTCGGGCTAACCCCATAGTATAAACCCAATTTAACTTATCTAGTCTATCTCTATCTTGTTCTTGTTCCAAGCGATAAGCTAAAGTTAATTCCGCTTGTTTTAAATAAGCTTGAATAGCATCGTATTGGTTGATTCTAGCTGTTTGGGCAAAAATTGGGTCTAATCCCTCTCTTCCTCGTGCTAAACCTTTGGCAGCAGTTCTTAATTGAGTAATTAAATCTAATTCCGGCGCTGGGACAATAGGGGCATTCGGGTCTATAGTTAAAGTTACGGGTGGTACGATGAGAGGATAGATTTCTCCAGTTTCCCAATTGAGATAAGTTCCTTCTAAATGATAGTTTCCCGCTGCTACATCTTTACCGGGTAGCATTGCCGTTCTTTCAATCACTTTAAAAGAAGAGTCCTTGGGATTGTTCTTAATTGATAATTGTTCATTGTTCATTGTTAATTGATAACCGCGATCGTGCAACCAGAAAGAAGATCCATCGTCATTTGCCCAAGTTAAAATTGCCAAACCAGATTGTAATTGAGACCCGGAACCAATCCACTCATAAGTAACCGGTACTGGCTCTCCCGGCGGAACTTTCTCTGGTACTATAACCTTATCTAATTGCACCAAAACGCGATTTTCAGCTATAGGCTTTACTTCCAAGGTAGGTTGAAGGCGATGATACAATTTCAAAGTACTATCATCGGGAAGAGGCCAACTTTTTTGCAAGCGAAAATCCTCCCCTTCTTCAATAGTTTTTACCATAGTAGCTTGAGGTTCAGGAACTGAACCTTGATTTCCCGTTTTAGTGAGAAACCAATCCAGCGATCGCCCGTCCTGTTCCACTTCATGTTCCCTCACTCCCACTTGTCTTCCGTACACTTGAAAATTCGCTAAACTACCGTAGAAAGAAAAATTGTGTTGGTTTATTTCAGTAGTAGAAGGTAAAACTCCTAGAGTAGTTTTTTCATAAGGAGAAGTAGCAATAATTTCAGAAATTACTTCTTCATGAGGCCATGAAGCTCCCAAATAAGGATAATGTCTTCCATAAGGACTGAGGATATTGGTAATCCATTCTCCTTTCAAAGGAAAGAGATTGAGCAACATTAACAGGAATGCTAAACCCAAAGTACCCCAACGAATTCTATTGCGCCATCTTCCTTTCCAAGAAAGCAATCCTACTGCTAGTAATAAAGACAATACAGGTAAGAGAGGCAAAATATAACGAGGGTCTTTATTAAGATTGAGAGAAGAGAAAAAATAGCCTCCCAAAAGAAATACCACTAACCAGTTCCTAACTCTCCCCTTTCCTTCCTTATTAAACGATTTTCCATTTCCCCCCTTATTAAGGGGGGTTAGGGGGATCTAAAACAATACAAAAGCCAACCCACAATCGGCACTAACAACAGAGGCCAAGAGATAAGATAAGGAAGAACCTTGCCATAGTAAGTCCAAGCATCCAAACTATTAAGAGCAGGATCCCCCTCAATAATGGCCGAATCGATAGTAGCTCGCTTTCCCGCAGTAAAAATCAGCAACCAGTTAGTGCGATACCAAAAACCCCAGATAAGTAAAGATAGAGAAGAACCAAAAATAAGTTGTACCAGTTTAAGCCAATTGCGCTGTTGGAGATTAACTATCAATACCCACAACAGTGGCAGTAATAAAAACAGCAAAGTAGTTTGCTTCACCATCAAAGCAACACCGAGAGCCAAACCAAACGCTGCCGCACGCCACCAGGGAGCATATTTCTGAAATAAACGAAAGAAACCAGCCCCATGGGACTCTTTCGATTTAGAAATAGGAGATAAATACCAAAGAGTCAGCAACCAGAAACTGAAAGCCACTATGGCAGTGACGGGATAGTCCAGCAGATAGATTAAGCGATAGCGACTCAGTGCTGGCAATAGTTGACAAATAGCTGCAGCCCACAATCCTACTTCCGAACTAAACAAGATCCTTCCCAAACCGTAGACCGACACCAACAACAGGGCATTAAACAGCAATAACACCAGAGTTGCCGAGTCTTGACTGGTACCGAAGAGATTTAAAAACGGAGCAGTAATTATATAAGTGAGAGGAGGTATTTTGGTAGATAGGAGCCAGAAACTGCGCCACCAATCCCCCGAAAACCACTGGGGGTCTTGCAAAGCGTACCAGTAGTTCATGGCTCCATTGAGATAATCCGCAGGGTCCCAGGAAGGTACGGAGTTATCTAGAGCAATCCAAAAGCGATCGATTATTGCTCCTACTAACCAAATAATACCCAAATAGTTGTTGGTTGTTGGTTGTTGGTTGTTTGTTGTTTGTTGGTGGGACAGGCTTCCAGCCTGTGCTTTGTTTGTTTTTGGCAATGTCCTGTAGGGTTAATTTCTTTCTTAGGTAGTATAGACAACTAAATAGAAAGCGATCGCCATAGTTCCTTTAGAAGTAAAATTTGTCAACCATTTGCCAAAAAGAGAAAATTAATGTAGTATAGCTGTAGAGCTACTGGAGAGGTGGCAGAGTGGTTGAATGCGGCGGTCTTGAAAACCGCATCACCTGTAAGGGTGACGGGGGTTCAAATCCCTCCCTCTCCGTTTCCTCAATCTTGCTGATACAGGATTTGGCGAAATTCTTCAACAGCATCATATTGATCGTGATCGGTAACATAACGACAAAATGCTTCCACAGGTAAATCGGGCAATAATACACTCTGGTTTTCCTTTTTATATTCGTTATTTTGCAAACTATAAATTTGTAACAGTCCGTCTTCCCAAAACCAAACTTCTAAAACTCCCATTCGTCGGTAACCTTCCAGTTTATTGACCCCCCCACTAGAAATTACTACCTCAATAACCAAATCTGGGTAAGTCTTCCATGAATTTAAATTATAAGATTCATCCGGTTCACTTAAAGCCCCCAAGGTTTTATTCCCAAATGAAGGTCCACCCCATTTATAAAATCGAATCCTTTGGGACTGAAAAAACGCTTCTAGTAAAAGGGAAATGGTAGATTTAAAGTATTCATGTTCTGGACTAATAGTCAAGATTTCTAAATCACCTTCTAAATAACGAAATTTGATATTAGGAATAGAACTGAAGGTTTTATCTATCGCTTCAAACTGTTCCCAACTCAGGTTAGATAAGACAAAAGCATCTTTTTTTCTTAAGGGTGGCAAAGTTTGCGTTTCAGTCATGCTTCCTTGCTTCCTATCAGTTTGTAGGGTGGGCAATGCCCACCAAAACCATTAGCTATTATTATAAACCAAATTTATCCGTAGGGTGTGTTAGGGACAGCGTAACGAACCAGCGGAAATTTATAATATGACTTAAAAAAATATTTGCTCCCTTATGGGGACTATCCCCCTAAATCCCCCCTTCGACTACGCGGTCCCTGAGCGAAGTCGAAGGGCAGGGCAAGCCTTATCAAAGGGGGACTTTGAGAATATCATTAGTCATGGCATCATAGATTTAATTTCCTCTTCTATCATCAATTGATAAGCATCCAGTATATTTTCCTTTAGCTCTTCAAGAGTTTCTCCCTGACTGAAGACACCAGGAACCCCTCTCAAACGCCCAACTAACCAACCATCATCATGCCAATATTCTAATACAAATGACTGTGACATAGCTCCTCCTAAACTGAAGATTAAATCGAAACAATTATTCTACTTTCTAGATTGTAGGGTGCGTTCGCAACGCACCGCACCGTATCGATTTATAGCAAATATTTTCAGATTTGATATAAGTTAGTATTTCGCTACTATTTTGATTACCAATTGCTTCGATAATTTTTCATTACTGAATGGATTGCCAATTACCACATAAACAGGGAGCGATCGCTTGTAATATAATCTCCCAGCACTTTCGCTGGTAATAGTTCGTTGCTTCCCAGGACATCAATAGAGACACCATCTCTAATTATAATTTTATACAATTCTTCACCATTGGCAACCAAACTTGCCTCCAGTTCCATCGCTTGACCTTCCGAGCGCAAAAAATTTAATAGTTCCTGAGATGAAAGCAAAAATATTTCCTCTGAATTTCCCAATTGTGTTAAGCTATAGCCGTAACTTCCCGTTGCTTCAATATCTGCAATTACCCATTGGTGAGTTCCATTGTAATTATTAGCTAAATATGTCACTATGTTAGCGACTCTTGCTTCTAACTTTTCTGTTTCCGAGCAGCTCAGACTAACTGCCCACTTTTGACTAATTTTGGCTCTAGGAATTAACTGTTGATATGTCATAATGGTTCTGTTTTTTTACTTCTAATAGGTGTACCACCAGTAGGATTGGCCAACCAAAGATGTTGATGAGGTGGAGGTAGATGATCTGGACGAAAATTACCATTAGGATAGGTAGGACTAGTGAAATCAATATCTCTCACTGGTTGTCCAAATTTATCGAATTCTCGCATTTGATAAATTCTTTGGTTATAGGTATCCCATCTTAAGCGAGAATGGGAACCTACAGCAAGAGAATCCGGTATTAGTTCTTCCAGTCTAGCAGGTCTCTGTTTTTTTAGCACCACAGTTCCATCTGCATATTTTGAATCAACTGATAATTTTGCTTCATATTTTCTTGGCGATTAACTCTATTATAGCTTGTAATTTGAAGCTGAAATCAAAACAATTCTCCTACTTTCTAGCGCTAGACAGAAACCGGGTTTCTGTTCTGATTTTGGGAGCTATATCAAGATTTTGGTAAGAAACCCGGTTTCTAACTCCAATCGCTAGCGATCGCAGTTGATTTAAATTTAATTAAAATATAAAGTTTTGTAAAGCAATTCAACACTTCTGCCTACGCCTAAATCTATAGCAATGAGCAATGAACAATTAACAATGAACAATAATGCTACAAATACAATAAAAGTTCGAGAGCGTTTGTATATGGTTAATACACTCTATTCTCAAAGTCCCCCTTTGATAAGGGGGATTTAGGGGGATAGTCACCATTTGTAGCAAACATTTTCAGATTTGATATTAGAATAGATACTAATAAATGTTAAATCGGCTGTGGGACAGGCAATTCGCCTATCCCACCGGATAAAATAGGAAACTATTCAGCCCCTTTCAACCGCTGAGTATAATCATTTAGATCAGCCACCACCTTATTAGACAGCAAATAGGCTCCCAACAAATTAGGAAAAGCCATAAAGAAAAGCATGCCATCGCTAAAATCAATCACCGCAGTAGGATTGGAAACAGAACCGATGAAAATAGCAATCAAAAATAACACTTTATAGACAATAATGCTATTTTCACCAAACTTAGCAGTGAAGAGATAATCCCAAGACTTTTCCCCATAATAACTCCAAGATATCATGGTAGAAAAAGCAAAGAAAAACACCGACATTGCTAAGAGAATGGGAAACCATTCCACTACCGAACCGTAAGCCTGAGAAGTAAGGGCCGCACCTCCAAGTTCTTCTGTATTTTGATAGGCTCCAGTAATGACAATTACCAAAGCAGTCATATTACAAACAATCACCGTATCGATAAACGGTTCCAACAAAGCCACAAAACCTTCTTTAATAGGTTCGTCCGTTCTGGCCGCTGAGTGGGCGATGGCCGCCGAACCAATCCCCGCTTCGTTAGAGAAAGTAGAGCGACGCAAACCCTGTACCATCACCCCAATAACACCTCCTTCTACTGCTTTTGGAGCGAAAGCCCCGGTTAAAATAGTGCCAATTGCTCCGGGAATAGCAGTAAAATTAGTTAAAATAATCCAGAGAGAAGCCACAACATATAAGGCACACATCACCGGCACGATCGCCCCCGCCACCTTACCAATTCTGCGGATACCGCCAATAATCACCGACCCTACCAATACAGCCAAAATTAGACCGTACAGCCAACTAGCCTCTCCTAAGAAAGGTATAACCTCAGCTACCGCACCCAAAGATTGGTTGGCTTGGAACATATTGCCACCGCCAAAAGCAGCAAAAATACACAAGATAGAAAACAAAATTGCCAGTACTTGACCCAACTGTCCCAAACCAATTTCTGCCAAACCCCGAGAAAGGAAATACATGGGTCCGCCGGAAATTCTGCCATCCTCTTTCACCACTCGATACTTTTGCCCTAGGGTACATTCCACAAACTTACTGGTCATTCCCAGCAAACCCCCCAGAGTCATCCACACTGCCGCACCGGGTCCCCCCACGCTAACGGCGATGGCCACCCCAGCAATATTCCCCAGTCCCACTGTTGCGGAGAGAGCGGCTGCCAAGGCTTGGAAATGAGATACTTCCCCCGCTGCGTTGGGGTCGTCGTATTTTCCCCGCACCAGATCCACCGCATGTCCCAACATGCGAAAGTTGACAAACTTCATCTGGATGGTAAAAAAAATAGCTGCAAATAGCAGCCAAAGCACAATGAGGGGAAAACCGCCGATACTAAAAAAGAGAACGTCAAAAACAACTTTTGATAATTGAGAGAAAACTGCATCGATACCCGTTAAGAAAGCATTTCCCGCTGGTTCGTCTGCGGCTAATGCTATAGTGGGTAGGGAGCAAAAAAGAAGAATATACAGCCAAGATCGCTTCATATCTTCACTAGTACCTCGAAATCAATTCAGCCGCATCTTAGCAAAGGGAGGCACAAGAAAAAAGCAATTTTCATCTGAGCGCAGAAAACCGGGTGCATCAATACATTTTTTTTATGCACCCGATTTATTAATTTCAACATTTAGTAACCAATAACCAATCACTTATAACTAATAACTGATAATTGGTCACTGTTTTAGCTAGCAATATATTCCCGAAAAGTAGCTCGATGTCTGCGCAGGTGAGCGAGAGCTTGATGTTCTAACTGGCGCACCCGCTCCCGGCTAATATTCAGTCTTTGACCGATTTTCGCCAAGGACAACTCTTTTCCATCTTCCAAGCCAAAACGCAAAATCAACACCGACCGTTGCTGCTCAGTCAATTCCCCCAACATATCCCTTAAGTCTTGGTGCATTAAAGCTTGGGTTATATATTTATCGGGAGATACACTGTCATCTTGGAGTAGGTCCGAAAGTTCCGTATCTTGATTGTCCCCGACCCGCACGTCTAGAGAAATGGGTTGGCGAGCCATACTCAAGTACTCTCGAATCTGGGCCGGGGTCAAATCCAACTCCTGAGCAATTTCGCCAGGAGTGGCGCTTCGACCCAGTTGCTGGGACAGTTCTCGCTGTGTCTTCTTGATTTTATTCAGTTTTTCCGTAATGTGAATGGGGAGACGAATAGTACGTGATTGCTGGGCGATCGCCCGGGTGATTGCCTGACGAATCCACCAGTAAGCGTAAGTAGAAAATTTGAAACCTTTAGTGGGGTCGAACTTTTCTACGCCCCTTTCTAACCCTAAAGTACCTTCTTGAATCAGATCCAGGAATTCCATATTGCGCTTTTGGTATTTCTTGGCGATGGCCACCACCAAGCGCAAGTTGGCCTCGATCATCTTCCGCTTTGCCCTGGTTCCTAATTGCAAAGCGCGATTAAGTTCCTCCTCACTCAGCCGGACGCAGTCAGCCCACTCTTGAATATTTGGCTCCCGTTCCAGCTTTTGGGAAAGTTCCTCTTTCTTCTCCTTCAGGGCCATCATTCTCTGTACCTGCTTGCCCAAAACAATCTCTTGTTCGTGGGTGAGCAGCGGTACCCGACCAATTTCATGCAAATAGGTACGCACCATATCTGCCGAGAACATTGGTTTCTTAGTTTTTTTATCGATTTTGGCAGTAGGCATCTGTACAGTCATGGCTCCTTCAATAAAAAGTCCGTTGAGATTTTCCTCGGTCTTCTAGCCATTAGCTAGTAACTCTTTAGTCAAGATGGGGGCTTTATCTTACTGCATCGGGCGAATGGATTTTGATCCGAAGTCAGTCTGAGTTGCTGTAGTCCATCTTACTACAAGCTTAGACGTTGTGGTCAAGAAAAAAGTTCAATTTTTTTCTTTTCTGACCAAAAAAGGGATTTTACAATCTGACACATTTGGTCAAAAGCCTGTAAAACATGTCTTTTGGCTTTGTGTCTCTTACTCTTTATATTTCCCTTTCATCTCCCAAAATAACTCATCAATTCCAGGATCGAAGATGAAATTTTCATGAATAAGGGGAAAAAAATGCGGTAATCCCCACACATTAGCTTTACAATAGAGGGTTGCGACTCAAAGAGAGTAGTTTATTTGTTCTCTGTCTAGTTATCCCCAATTAAGAACTACCAATCCACAATTCTCCATTCCGGACTTTTTGGCCAAAAATAGAAAAAAAATATAGGACTTACGCAAATAACTCTCTTATACCGGGTTTCTGACCTGGATCAAACGGCTCCAATCAAGATTTTTCGTAGAGAAACCCGGTTTCTGCGTAAGTCCTGAAATACTTTGTCCCCTCTGCTACAACTGGGCCCACGGCATGGGCCCCTACAACCTCAAAATCCCAAATCCGCCTTTGCCGCCTTCGCCGCAGCAAATATTTCTTCGTCAGACATTTCTTCCCAAGCTATGTTCCCAATTTCCCGATAAAATTGTTGGTCGTAGGCACGAGTACGCACAACTACGGGCATGGGAACTGCATGACCCAAAACTAAAGCTTGTTGCTTGGAGTCCAATTTCGCCAAAACCGATCGCAATCCCCCAGCTCCGGCAACTCCGGTAAAAATGGCATCCGTATCTTTTTCATCATTGAGCAAGCAAGTTATGCGAGTGCCGATTTGGGACATGACCTCTTTATCAATGCCGGAAGGACGCTGATCCACTACCAGCAAAGTGACGAAGTATTTGCGCATTTCCCTGGCAATAGTACCGAAAATAGTTTGATTGACAATACCGGGGTCGAGAAAACGGTGGGCTTCTTCTATAGCGATAGATAACTGACGGGGACGATCCAAAGGATTTTTGCTGTTCAAAAACTTTTCTGACTTTTTCACGTAGTTACTATGAATCCGCCGAGTAATCATATTGGTTGCCAGCATGTAGGAAAGCATGTTGGACTGGGAACCAAACTCCACGATTACGTGTTTCCCAGCATCCAAAGACTCCAAAATGTGATCGATATAATTGTGGGGAGAGGCATTGCGCATGTATTTCAAATTATTCAGCCTGGTTAATTTTCGCTGCAACGCCTGAATAGAACCCTTATGACCCTGTTTTTCATTACACAATGCCTCAATATCTTCATTACTCATGGAGAGCAACTGAAAAATCCAGGACTTACCGAACTCTGAATAGAGAATATTGGCGTTATCTAAACTGGCATCAGAAAGACCCAAGTCCCTGCGCACCAAAACCAAGTCTTCAATTTCAATTTGGTCGTAGCTGAGAAAGAGAGGTTGAGCGTGAGGAACGCCGCGACGTTCCGTAGACTCCGGGTCTAGGGTATAAATTTCCACTTGTCCGGGAAAGAGCTGACACAAACCTTTAACGGTACTAAATTGTTTCCCCTCGCTCACCGCTTCCCAGCCGTATTCCGAGTGCATGTCGAAGATGAGATTCACCGCTGCTTGCTTGCGAATCACACCGGAAATTAAGAGACGAGTGAGGAAAGATTTGCCCGTGCCGGACTTGCCAAAAATGCCGTTACTGCGCTCCACGAAGCGGTCTAAATCGATGCAGACGGGAACATCCATATCCACAGGTTGCCCGATGGAAAAATTCCGCTTGTGGGGGTTGTCTTCCCAACCGAAAACAGTGCGAAAATCCTTTTCTGTGGCTTCGTAAACGGGACTGAAGTGGCTGGGAATAGTTTTCACTGGCAATAATTGCAAATCGGAATCAATTTCCCCTAAAGTTTCCGTCATCAAGTCGGGGATGGAATTATTATTAAAATCCAACTCCAGGTCAAAAGAGTTAGTTTTTCCCCCTATTTGTGAGGGAGTAAACATTAACATCGGGGCAATTTCAATTGTGCCGTAGGTAGTACTACCAGCCAGTACTTCCCGCAGGAACTTTTCCTCCCGACTGGGGGGATGAGCCATGATTCTGGGACTGGAAGTAGCGAGACAGACATCCGTGACGAGACAGAAAAAGCGCGATCGCATTCCTTGGACTACCAGGAATTTCCCGACTCGCATATCTTCTACAGATATATCTGCTTCTAATCTAACTTCCAATCCTTCGCTGAGAGAACCTTGAATAATTGAACCTAATAGCCGCGTCTCGTGATTCATGTTATATTTGCTAGGAATATACAGAGTTTGATTGAGAAAATATCTCAATTTGGTTGCTTATTCAATAATGTTTTTTTTATAATTACCTAAAATCAAGCTAGTTGAAATATACAAAATTATTTTATATATTTATCTCACTATAGCAATTTATCTTTGAGAAAATCAATACAATAGCATTTCTTACAGCCCTCACCCCCCAACCCCCTCTCCCAAGCTTGGGAGAGGGGGAGAAATTTTATCTAACCGGCTTGAAAAACCCTATATAGCGCTACGCGCAATTCAAAATTCAAAATTAATTTAGAGTTATAAGAATTTGTAGGTTGGGTTAAGCGATAGCGAAACCCAACACAAGTTTCCTGGGCTTGTTGGGCGTTGCCCTGAGCGTAGCCGAAGGGTTTCGTGACCTCAACCCAACCTACAATAGAATCAACTAATCGGTAAAATACTTTTCTTGTTAAAGTGATATAACAAGGTCAAGAAAGACCCCCTAAAGCACCTAGACTTACTCAGCTTTATTGGCAATTTTACTTCCGGTATTAATACGCTCAAATAAATCCCAACGAGATTGTTCATCAATATGCTCGTTAAGTAAAAATGCTCTAATGGAACGATTTTTAAACTTTCTTTGTCTAGATTCTAAAAGGTCTTTAAATTTGAATCCACTTAATAAAGACAGTTCTTCCAATTCACCCAAAGCAAAATCATCGAGAATAAACTCTTCAATCGTTTTAAGACGCTGCACTCCATCAACAATTTCCAGTTTACCTGTTGTGGGACTTTCCCAAAAGAATAGAAAAGGAATGGGGAGTCCCATCAAAACTGATTCAAGGAATCTAGATTTTCTTGAATCTTCCCATGTAAATTCCCGTTGATAAGCAGGAATTTCAAAATCTCCATTACTCATTTTTAAAACTAAAATTTCAATGTTATATTCTGTGATATAAAACTCAATTCTTTTAGACTGCTGGACAATTTGTTCTTCAGCAGATTCAACTAGCTTTTTTTTCTCATTAGATTGTTCTGCGCTGACCATTTTGGTAAATCCTATTATCCCGTGGGTTGAGAAACCGGGTTTCTTTCCCAAATTTTAGCATTAATTCTTAAAATAATAGAAGAAACCCGGCGAATTGGCTGAAATCATTCACTAATGTATCTGTAGCAACCATTTTTAGATTTGATATTAATATTTGTTTGGAGATGTAGGGCGGTGGCTTGGTGGGCTTCAAAGTAACATTTTTTCTTTATTTTTGCCTTCAATACAAAGGGGTTGAACAAGGGTGCGGTCACAAACAGTTGAATTTTATATTTTCGATGGTTACGGCTTACCCGCGATTGTTAGGCAGCCCAGAGGGCTACCCCACAATTGATAAATAGATATTCAGCCCCAAACAACTACTTTTGACCACACCCGTTGAACAAAAACAGTTCAACCCCTTTGATTCATCTTTTTAGGTTTTCAAAAGCATTGTGGCTGTTCATTGTGATTGGTATCGTGGTTGTTGTTTTCATTAATTCTACTTTTGAGTACTTTTGAGGATTTCAAAAGATTGGGGTGGAAAGCTATGATGGTAACATTTTTCTTGTTTTCATTAATTGAACTTTTGAGGTTTTCAAAAGCCTCAGTTTTATTCCGTAATTATGATCAGTCACGTTTTCATTAATTGAACTTTTGAGGTTTTCAAAAGTTTTAGAGGCTAAAAAAGCTCTAAACAAAACCCAGACTGGTTTTCATTAATTGAACTTTTGAGGTTTTCAAAAGAAATCAAGCTTGTAATACAAACAATATAGCCTATTGGGTTTTCATTAATTGAACTTTTGAGGTTTTCAAAAGAATGACACAAGAGGATCTGGTTTTAGAAGGGCATTATGAGTTTTCATTAATTGAACTTTTGAGGTTTTCAAAAGAGTCCAATTTTGAAACCCTTACCCAGAGAGGCTTTCGGAACCAGAAAAATCGGGTAATCTGAAAATTTCACAAATAATTGCAACATCTTCTCAATAGAGCCGAGAGAGACAGGGTTCAAACCTATACTGGGCAAGGTTTTCGAGGGGGTCTACTTTTAGTGGATACTTGATAGTGGATAGTTGATAGTTAACCATTTTATCAATGTTCCTCTCAAACAAAACAACTTTTACTCATTTTATCGTTCTAGAGAGATAACTGTCAACTGTCAACTATCAACTGTCAACTATTTTCTAAATGTTAGAAAAACTGGAAAATACCGCCTTGGGAATTGTGTAAAACTTTTCCCTAGGATTAACCAGGAAAAT
>JH611128.1 GCA_000252485.1 Prochloron didemni P4-Papua_New_Guinea
AAGACAAGCCAGTAACAGCTCTATTTGCTCTCGATGCAGGTCACTTTCCAAAGGTGGTTCATCACTCCATAAATCCCAAGGTGGAATAATTATATCTTCTTCTACTTCAGTCGGGATCTTTAAACTTGCTCCAGCTTCTGAATTTTGAGTCAAGGTCATGGTGGAATTGGGAGAAAATGGCGGACTCTTTGCGGATCTCTTCGAGATCACCTAAATCAATCTTATTGAAATTATAATCCAGGTCGCCTACCATTGAAGAATTATCTATTACATCGAACTTAATCCTCCATCTCTATCAATCCCCAATCCCAATCCATCATCTATCTATGTTTATCTGTGTTCATCCGCGTTCATCGTTCGACTGAGCGAAGTCGAAGTCTGCGGTTGAATTAACCTTAATCAAAGCAACTTCAACTTCATCTTCCTCCGACTCAGTAACCTCAGCGCGGACATCGGGACCAAAAAATCGACCAATCCTATCCTGTTTCTCCTGCCAAAGTTGGAAATCAATCAATGGAGAGTCAAAGGCCAACACTAAAGTATAAGCACCATCTACAGCTACTTCCTTGATGCTGGTCAAAACCGGTGCTTCTTCGTCAGTGGGACTCAAACCCAACTTTTTTAACGACTCATCCAAATGAACGTCCTGTCCGTAGCGATAGCGAGTCACATCTTTAATAATTTGTTTTTGAGTATTCGTTGCTTGTTGTTCCCGCAAAGCCACAATATTCTCCGGTGTGGGCTGAGAATAGGGTGTGGGCTTCAACTCTGATGCTTTCAGCGCCAGTCCTCCCAGTAAGAGAGGAATGCCGTAGAAAAATCCGATCAAATTTAAAGTAGCATTCTCTGCACCGTAGGCGATAAAACCCATAATGGCCAAGCCACCACCCACAACTAATCCTAAATTTCCTAAAGATACTTTACCAAGCATATTTTTGTTTGTTATTTTCCTGTGGACGCACCGCGAAGCAGATCTCTGGGAGATCTTCTTTGAGACGGAAATCCTATTATCTCTTGTTTTGGGTTAAGATTCTAGACGAGGAAGTATTGGAATTGGACTATGGAGATGGATAGAACAACCCTAAGGTCGAAAATAACTCAGATTGGAGCCAAGCGAGAGCTACTGGAACAACTGCGAGAACTTCCGAACTTGGGAACTTTGCGTATTGATGTCAATCAAGCCATTGAAGAATTCGATGAATTAGTTGAAGAGTTTAAGGAAACTTTCCCAGAACAATAAACATGCTCTAATTGCTCGTTGTTTATTGTGAATTGAAATGAAACTTCTTTCTTGGTTTAAATATTTAGCTTGTCTGGTTCTATTCCTGAGTATTGCTTTATTCTATCGCAATAATATTGCCTTTCCTTCTGCTCCTATTAACTCCAGCAGTAACGAGAACCCCATGGAGTTGCGAGGAGTTTGGCTAACTAATGTAGCTTCAGGGGTACTCTTCGCACCAGGGTCTCTAGAGCGTTCTCTCACAATGCTCTCCCAACTCAATTTTAACACTGTCTATCCCGTTGTTTGGAACCGAGGATTAACTCTCTACCCCAGCGAAGTAAGCAAAAAATTGACGGGAACTGAGCAAGTACCTTTGCTAACATTAATGGGAGGAGGAGAAGATGTTTTAGCTAAAACAGTGAAAGCAGGAAAAGAACAAGATTTAAAAGTAATTCCCTGGTTTGAATATGGCTTGATGACTCCTGCTAATTCTTCTTTAGCTAAACTTCATCCTGAATGGTTAACTCAAAATGGCGATGGGGAATATAGTATATCCGATCAACCAGAACTCAAATCCCAAGTTTGGCTCAATCCCTTAAAACCGGAAGTACGGCAATTTCTTAAAGACTTAGTTATAGAAGTTGTAAGCAATTACGATGTGGATGGGATTCAGTTTGACGACCATTTTGGTTTGCCTGTAGAATTTGGCTATGACTCTACAACTGTTTGGTCATACAGACAGGAACACCAAGGAAGTTTCCCTCCTATAGACTATTACAATCAGGAATGGATGAAGTGGCGAGCCAATAAACTCACCCAACTTTGGCAGGAAATAGCAGAAAGTGCGAGAAAAGTCAAGCCAGATCTCAGAATTTCCCTGGCTACCAATCCCTATCAATTTGCTTATAGAAATTATCTCCAAGACTGGCAAACTTGGGTAGCAAGAGGTTGGGTAGATGAATTAATTTTACAAGTTTATAGAGAAGATTTAAATAGTTTTGTCGGGGAATTATCTGCGGAAGCAGTAAAACTTGCTCGCAGCAAAACTCCTGCTAGTATTGGGATATTTACAGGTAATCTAAACAATCCTGTTGGGATTGAAAGGATTGAAAAACAAGTTGAAGCAGTGAGAGATTACGGTTTTAATGGAGTATCTTTCTTTTATTGGGAAAGTCTCTGGAGTTATCTAACCCCAGACTCTCCTAGAAAGCGTCGCCACACTTTCCAAACTCTTTTTCCCGAACCGGCTTTGGTGCCGAAATTTTCTACTTATTGAACCGCAGATGAACACAGATGAACACAGATGAAAACGGATAAAAAATATACTAAAAATATAAATAAATCTGGAATCTGGTTCTTCCTCAAATGGACTTTAGGAACTATTCTCGCTTTTGGCTTTAGTTTGCTATTTGTAGAAATTGGCGAAAGACCAGAACTTCCAACTTTTGAGGCCATTATCGGGGCAGCAATTGTGGGTATTAGCCAATATTTAATGCTGCGAGGTAGATTGAACCATGCTTGGTTGTGGCCGTTGGCTTGTATTCTGGGTTGGGGCTTAATTACTGGTAGCGGCATCGGAGCCATGGGTTGGGTAACCCCACGCACCAATATTCTTGCCCTGAGAACTATCTACGGCTTTATCTTCGGCGCGATCGCCGGTTCCATCCTCGGTACAATGCAATGGTTGGTACTGAGAAAGCAAGCAAAAGGCGCTATACACTGGTTATGGGCTAATCCCCTCTGTTGGGGTATTGCTCTGGCTTTAGGCTGGACTATAGCAGGTTGGTTGCGCCTGTTCGCTAACTTGTTCCTGTTTGAAGTCGTGGGGTTGACAGTAACTTGGTTCGCCCTAGGAATAACTACAGGAATTGTTCTTAATTGTTTAAAATGGAGGAGAATATTAGATTTGCATTAACTCACTATGTCAGTCTTGGCGGCGATCGGCGTTTTGGCGCTTCTTATCATAGTTCACGAATTAGGTCATTTTGCAGCAGCGAGGTTTCAAGGTATTCACGTCAATCGTTTTTCCATTGGCTTCGGTCCAGTATTGGTAAAGTATCAAGGAAGCGCTACTGAATATGCAATTAGAGCTTTTCCTCTCGGCGGTTATGTGGGTTTTCCCGATGACGAACCTGAAAGCGATATTCCCCCCAACGACCCGGACTTAATGCGCAATCGTCCCATTCTAGACAGGGCGATCGTCATGAGTGCGGGGGTAATTGCTAATTTAATCTTTGCTTATTTCCTCTTAGTGGTTCAAGCAGGTACTGTGGGCTTTCAAGATATCAACTATCAACCGGGGGTGAAAATTCCTGAAATAGTGTCCACAGAAATTTCTGCCGCACAACAAGCGGGAATCAAAGCGGGGGATGTTATTTTAGCAGTAGAAAATCAAGAATTAAACTCGGGCAATGAAGGGATGATGACCCTCCGGGATAAAATTCAAATTTCTGCTAATGAACCCCTCGAGTTTAAGATTCAACGAGGAGAAGAAATAATTTTCCTTTCCGTTACTCCTCAGGCAGACAGTGAAGGAAAAGGTAAAATTGGCGTGATGCTCTCTCCTAACGGGGAAACAATACGCCGCACAGCGAACAACTTGCTCGAAGCTTTTACTTTTGGAGCCAAGCAATACCAACGCATTACTACCTTGACCATCAATGGTTTCGGTCAGTTGATTTTTAACTTTCAAGAAAGTGCTAAACAGGTAGCAGGTCCTGTAGCAATTGTGGCAGTTGGGGCCCAATTAGCCCAAGATAATCTGGCCAATCTTTTCCAATTTGCTGCTTTAATTAGTATCAACTTAGCCATTATCAATATTTTACCTCTTCCCGCTCTAGATGGAGGTCAATTGGCTTTTTTAATGGTAGAAGGTTTGTTGGGAAAACCTTTACCCACTCGGCTTCAAGATGGTATCATGCAAACAGGATTAGTATTGTTACTAGGTTTGGGTGTATTTTTGATTGTCAGGGATACAATTAATTTAGCGGTTGTCCAGCAATTCTTTCAATAGATATTACATATCCCCCTAAATCCCCCCTTCGGCGACCCTCTGGGCAAGCCTTATCAAAGGGGGACTTTAAGAATAACGCTCTCAAACTACTATTGTATTGGTAGCTAATCTATTAGTAGGGTGCGGTCGCGCTTTCCGGGCGCGAAGCTGGGCGCAACGCACCACACTACCCAGTATTTGTAGTATTCTTTTTGAGATTTGATATTAGTCGATCGCTAATGAATGGGTCTCAATCGGCAGAAAAAAAACAGCGTGCAGCAGAAATTCTGGTGCAGCTTAAACGTCTGTATCCCGATGCCACTTGCAGCCTAAATTACGAAAGTCCAGTACAATTGCTGGTAGCCACCATGCTATCAGCTCAATGTACGGACGAGCGAGTCAATAAAGTAACTCCTGCTTTATTCGCTCGCTTCCCGGACGCTAAAGCTCTTGCTAATGCGAAAATAGAGGAATTAGAAAAATTAATCCGTTCTACAGGCTTTTATCGCAATAAAGCAAAAAATATTCGTGCTGCTTGCGAAAAGTTGGTAAAAGAATTTGGTGGGGAAGTACCTCAACAAATGGAATTATTGGTAAGTTTGCCAGGAGTTGCTCGCAAGACGGCTAATGTAGTTTTGGCTCACGGTTACGGTATTATTGAAGGGGTGACAGTGGATACCCATGTCAAGCGTCTCTCCCAGCGATTGGGTTTGACCACCGCAACTGACCCAGTGAAGATAGAACAGGACTTAATGAAGCTTTTGCCTCAACCGGAGTGGGAAAATTGGTCCATTCGCTTGATTTATCACGGTCGGGCAGTTTGCCAAGCTAGGAAACCCAATTGTGCTGGTTGTTCCCTGGCTCATTTGTGTCCCGAAGGGGAATCGTCCTGAAGGGGCGCAGTGCGTCCAAAGGAGGTTAAATGCTGCACTACCGTCGCGCAATGACAATAATGTACTATTTCTCTTCAGAAGAGTTTAGAATAGAAAACTGGCCGTTTGAAAATAACAAGAAGGAAGGTTTATGGCTAAAAAAAGCATGATCGAGCGGGAGAAAAAGCGCGAACGTTTGGTTGATAAATATGCCGCTAAACGTGCTGAGTTAAAAGAACAGTTTCGCACTGCAACTAACTCCAAGGAAAAATTGGAGATTCATCGCCAAATACAACGTTTACCTCGCAATAGCGCTCCCAGTCGCAAGCGGAACCGCTGTTGGCTCACTGGTCGTCCTCGGGGCCATTATAGAGACTTTGGTCTTTCTCGGAATGTAATCCGGGAATGGGCTCATGAAGGTTTATTGCCAGGTGTAGTTAAGTCTAGTTGGTAATTTGAACCGCAGATGAAGTCACAGGCAAGATGCCTGTGCCACGATGAACACAGATAAATACAAATAAATATTTTGGATTGTTGGTTGTTGGTTGTTAGTAACTGACGACCAAGTCAATTAATAATGTTAATTGTTAATTGTTCATTGTTAATTGTTCATTGTTAATTGTTCATTGTTCATTGTTCATTGTTAATTGTTCATTGTTAATTGTTCATTGTTTATCCGCCACAGCAATGGTCAATACCTAAGCTATCTAAGATTAAATCGCTCACTGCATTGGCGATCGCGAATTCACCATAAAAACTCTTGCTAAAGTCAAAGGCTTGCATCTCGGTAACAATAGCAATGACTAGACTCCCTAAATCGTTTTCTCCTTCTAAGCGCTGACGAACGAAAATTTGCGCAGCTCGGTCGGCAATTTTCCCGTTAATTATTTCGGGAAGAAATTCTGTATCGAGCCACTGGTGCAAGGAAATTTGCAGCCACTCTTGTTCCTGCTGGGGATTTTGGATTGGTGGTAAAGTAATTGCGGAAATTGGTTCTGCCATTTTCTTTTATTATAGATTGTTTTCCATTGAGGGCATATTTTCGACAATGACATTGGACACTGCCTCCGTAATTCAAGGATACGCCAAAGGCTATTTCTTAATGGACAATAACGATGGAGATTTAAAATGGTATTCTAGTAGGGAGAGGGCGGTGATTCCTTTAGACGAAAGATTTTGCTATCCCAAATCCTTGCGTCGCGCCCTCAATCAAGAACGCTTTACTGTAGCTATCAGTCGGGATTTTGCTGGTGTTTGCCAAGGATGCGCCGATCGCCCCAGTACTTGGATCTCCCCAGAACTAATGGAAATATATCTGGCTCTTCATAAAGCGGGTTGGGCACAGAGTTTTGAGACTTGGCAAGGAAATAAATTGGCTGGAGGGATTCTCGGTATTGTGATTCGGGGTGCTTTTATCGGCGAATCCATGTTTTATAAGATTCCAGAAGCCTCGAAAATTGCTATGGTGAAGTTGGTGGAGCATTTGCGTCAGCGCAATTTTCTGCTGTTCGACGCTCAACTGCAAAATCCTCATTTAGAACGTTTTGGTTCTTATATAGTGAGCGATCGCGCTTATCAAGTATTGCTCAAAAAAGCTTTAGCTCGTTCTTGTTTTTTTCTTTAGCATATAATACCAAATCCAATGAAGATGATTGATTAACCACAGATGAACACAGATGAACACAGATGGTTCGGGATGATTATCAGATAAGTATTGCTTATAGCTCACTGAATCACAATCCCTTCCCTACCAAAGAATCTCTGGTTGTTCTTGCAGGGGAGCGAGGAGGTTGCTCAGATTAGTTTGACCTTGTAAAAATGCTTCCAACCATTTCCTGCCATTAGTTCCTGGGGAAAACTCAATTAATTTATTTTGCTCGTTACAACTGCCTTGTTCTTCAGTTAAACCGCAAATAATAGGCAAGCCATTGACCTCTTCTACACCTAAGTAATTCAATCGATTCTCGTAATAAGCTCTTTGGAATCTACTGGAAACATCTTGACAGTTTTCCCTGGGGGTTTTCTCTCCATTAACATTGCTATTGGCTTCCCAGTTAATTAGCACTTGATGGGCATTGTTGACCACGTTGCGAGCCATGGTGCGGGGAACTTCCCCCTTGAGGTCGCAGTAAAACCAAGACGCTCCGGCATAGCGATCGCTGTTGGTGTAACCGAAAGTAATTGCTGCTTCGTCCAAACTTGCTCGGCGCTGGTTGGTGGCAAATTCAGGGGCGATGGCGGTCAAGGTATGAATAGGAATTCCTTGTTTATATAGATTATATGGATTATATAATGGGGCTAACTTTTCCTTTCCGTGAATAGCCACTAATTGACCTTGGCGGTCAAAAACGGGACCGCCGTCCATGCCATTGTGAGTGAGAGCCTCGTAACTCCAATAATAATTTTGGTTTGTTTCTGGCTCTAAATTTTCCTGTAAATTTTCCTGTAAATTTTCAATCTGGCCTGGAGAATAAATAAACGGTCTGGCGCTGCCAGTCAAACCCAAACCCAAATCGGGATAGCCAAAAATGGCAATTGTTGCTCCCAGTTCTGTTTCGCTAGAATTTCCCATGGCAGCCACAGGATAATAGTCTTGAGTTTGGAAGGTGATTACAGCTAGTTCCGGGTCATTCTCTGTTTCTCTATACTGTTTGATACTGCTGACAATATAGGTTTCTCCTGTATAGGTACTAATCTCGTAGGGAAGCTGGGAATTTTCCACGATATGGTTGGCAGTGAGAACGAAGTAGGTGGTTTCCGCTCCTATGGTGGTTTGATCGATAATCACCCCGGAACCACCACCCAATTCTGAATTAATCTGTACGGTGACGGGAATGGCCAGTTGGGCTAGTTGAGAAGGACTCTTAGTTGCTAGGGCTGTTTCAGCGGTGGTAACAGCAGCAAGGGGTATAATGGAGCTGGCCAGAAGTCTCCAAGGAGAAGAAAAAAGAAATTTGCTGGTACTCATTTTTCGGTTGTGACAGTATTGAAAGTCTTAAAGAAGAGATACTATCTCTCAATCTTTATTTGATCTAGATCCAACAGGAAGAATTAGTTACAATATTAGCTATCAACTATCAACTATCAACTCTCAACTCTCAACTACTATATGGCAACTGCCGTTTTAATCGCTAACCTACAGAAGAGCTACGGCTCGATCGCCGCAATAAAAGATATTTCCTTTGTCGTTGAACAGGGGGAAATTTTCGGACTCCTCGGCCCTAATGGAGCGGGGAAAACCACCACTATTCGCTGTCTGGCAACTCTGGCTAAACCGGATGGGGGCCAGGTGGAAGTGTGTGGCATTTCCGCTGTAGACAAGCCCAAGGCAGTGAGACAAAGGCTGGGATATGTAGCTCAAGAAGTAGCTTTAGATAAAATGCTCACAGGAAGAGAACTGCTGGAGTTACAAGCTGCTCTCTATCACCTTCCTCCTGTTGCGGCTAAAGAGAGAATTAATAGCCTGCTGGAACTGCTGGGTTTAACGGATTATGCAGAGCGCAAAACCGGGACTTATTCCGGCGGTTTGCGCAAGCGGCTAGATTTGGCTGCGGGACTGCTCCATCAACCGGATATTTTGATACTGGACGAACCCACGGTGGGATTAGATATTGAAAGTCGCTTCATTGTCTGGGAATTTCTGGGTCAACTGAAGGCTGCGGGAACCACTGTCTTGATTACCAGTCATTATCTGGAAGAAATCGACGCTTTGGCAGATAGATTGGCTATTATTGACCAGGGAGTAGTTATTGGGTCCGGTTCCCCCGCTGAGTTGAAAGAACGGGTGGGAGGCGATCGCGTCACGCTCCAAATTAAAGAATTTACGCCCCAAGAAGAGGCACAGCAAGCAAAAACCATGTTGGAGTCCCTTGCTTTCGTGAAATCTGCCACTATTAACAGTACCAGGGGTAATTCTCTGAACCTGGTAGTGGAGCGGGAAAGCGACGCTCTGAGGGAGTTGGAGCAATCTTTAACTGCTAAAGGTTGGCCCATCTTCAGCATGGCTCAATCTCGTCCCAGTTTAGATGATGTTTATCTAGCTGCTACAGGACGGACTCTAATGGATGCGGAAATGGCTGCTGCAGGCACTAGGGATTTGAAGGCGGAAAAGAAACAAAGCATGAACCGCAGATGAACACAGATGAACACAGATAAGTACACGATGTTATTTGAGGAAAGTATAGAAGTTAAATGATTACTCAGTCTCCTATTAATAAAAGTTTGTCGCCTAATTCTTCTTTTAAGAAAGATGTGGAGCCTGCCGCCAGTCCCTTGGCAGATTTTTTCCAGGAAACCTTTGCTTTAACGAAGCGTCTTTTTATTCAACTGCAACGCCGTCCTTCCACTCTGGTTGCTGGAGTTATTCAACCCTTTATGTGGTTGCTATTATTTGGCGCTCTGTTTGCTAATGCTCCGGTGGGACTGTTCGGAGAAGAACTCAATTACGGCCAGTTTCTCGCTCCTGGGGTGATTGTTTTTACTGCCTTTTCTGGGGCTTTAAATGCGGGCTTACCTGTGATGTTCGACCGAGAGTTTGGCTTCCTCAATCGCCTGTTAGTGGCTCCTTTAGCCTCCCGTTACTCCATCGTAGCGGCTTCCACCATTTATATTATGGCCCTCAGTTTTATTCAAACCGCAGTTATTGTAGCTGCCAGCGCTTTCTTGGGTGCTGGGTTGCCAAATATCGCCGGATTAGTAGCCATCTCTCTCATCGTCTTTCTCATAGTTTTGGGAGTAACTGCCTTGAGTTTGGGTTTGGCTTTTGCCCTTCCCGGACATATAGAGTTGATTGCCGTCATCTTCGTGACTAACTTGCCTTTACTATTTGCTAGTACCGCTCTCGCTCCTCTTTCTTTTATGGCCAAATGGTTACAAACAGTTGCCAGTTTAAATCCTTTGACCTACGCGATCGAACCCATTCGCTATTTATATTTACATAGGGATTGGGGAATTTCTACCCCAGTCATGGATACTCCCTGGATATCCATTAGCTTCGGCATCGTTCTCCTGATTTTACTAGCTTTTGATGCTTTAGTTTTATTGGCAATTCAACCTTTACTTCGCCGTCGCTTTGCCTGAATCAATGAACAATGAACAATTAACAATGAACAATTAACAATTAACAATTAACAATTAACAATCAAATACGTTTATTTCATCTTCTTACCCCTTATCTTCTTACCCCTTATCTTTTTCTCCTTTATCTTCTTCCTCATTCTTTATCTTCTTCTCCTTCCCTTATCTTCTCCCCCCTTATCTCTCTTATCTTCGGGTGGGGTCAGAAATAGTTGAATTTTTAATTCTCAATAGTCGCCGCTTACCCTGAAAGATAGGCAGCCCAGAGGGCTACCCCACGATTTACTTTCTACGTGTTCAGCCAAAAACAACTACTTTTGACCACACCCCTGATCTTCTGCCCCGTTATCTCCCTGATCTTCTGCCCCGTTATCTCCGTTATCTCCCTTATCTTCTTCTCCCCCCTTATTAAGGGGGGTTGGGGGGGATCCCAAAACTTGTAAAATATCAACTTACCGAAGTAAAGACCTATGAAAAGATTAGCAAAAATTTCTTTAACTTTAGGCTTAGGAGCTAGTTTAGTTTTAATAACTGGAAATAGCTCCACTTTCGCCCAAACAGCAGGAGATTTAGAAGGAGTAGGAACATATCCTGCCAATGAAAGAGATTCTTTCTCCGGTGGGACTGATCTTAATCCTTTAGATTTAATTCACAATGCCAGGTTGGGAAATGGTCGCAGTCCAGAAGAGTTTAACCAAGAGAGTCAAGAAAACCTTGATGATGCTGCTGCTGAGTTTAAGCGTCAACAACAAGAGTTATTGCTAAATCCACAATCTCAATCTAATTTGAATTCTACCACTTCTACCACCGAACAAGAATAACATTTTCCTATGGTGGGCAATGCCCACCCTACAATTCCCTGTATCCATCTGTGTTCATCTGTGTTCATCTGCGGTTATTATAAAGTCATGTCTTACAGTGAATTTACTTTAAGTTTACTCAAAAGCCAATTTGAATTAACCATTAAAGAACAAAGACAATTATTTGCTCAAATTGAGTCTATCACTCCCAGTGAGCATTTACAAGAAACCTTAGCCGAGAATATTCCTTTAGCCTTAGATATCGATACAGAAAAAGCTCGTTCGGAAATGATTATTGTTCCTGTTTTGATTGAACTGCGCAAACTTTTCCAGCGCAAGATTAGTATTTTTTCTGGAATAGACTTTAATATAGATAAAGAGCAAGGTTTAAACGGTATTTGCGATTTTATTCTCAGCAAGTCTCCAGAACAGTTAGATTTAACTGCTCCGATTATTACTATAGTAGAAGCAAAAAATGATAATATCAAGTCTGGTATTCCCCAATGTATAGCGGAAACCATCGCAGCCCAAATTTTCAACGAGGGAGCTAACAATCAAATCTCACCTATTTACGGGATTGTGACTACGGGGAGTTTGTGGAAATTCCTTCGTTTAGAAGAGAAAACTGTGGTTGTGGAGCAAAAAGAATGGTTTATCGAAAATATCGAATTACTGTTAGGTATTCTTTCCTCTCTAGTTTCTTCTCAATGAATTAGATTGCTTGTCAGAAGCAACAAATCCATCTGTGTTTATCTGTGTTCATCTGCGGTTCTAAAACATGCAAGTCCAGCTTCAACAAATAATAGTTCCTCCCGGCGATAAACTCCTCATCACCGATGTGAGTTGGCTGATGTACGAACAACTCTTAGAAGAGTTTGGCGAAAAACGAAGTTCCCTGATTAATTATAGTAGAGGAGTTTTAGAAATAGTGGTTCCTTTAGCAGAACATGAAGACGATAAAGTGATAATTACTGACTTGATTAAAATCTTGCTGGAAGAACTGGAGATAGAATTTAGAAGTTTGGGTTCTACAACTTTTAAAAGCGAAACAATGAAACAAGGGCTAGAGGCTGATGACTGTTTTTATCTGGAAAATGAAGCAGCTATTCGGGGGAAAAAGCGCATCGATTTAACTGTAGATCCTCCGCCGGATTTAGCCCTGGAAATTGATATTACCAACCGAACTCTGTTAGAGAACTACCAAGCCTTAGGAGTGGGAGAACTGTGGCGATTTAACGGCAGGATTTTAGAAATAAATGTATTGCAAGAAGGTGAATATATTCAAACAAAGGAAAGTCCTCATTTTCCCGGCTTCCCTCTTAAAGAAATAATTCCGCAATATCTAGAACGGAGTAAAATTGAGGGAAGAAATAAAACAATGAAAGCCTTTCGCACTTGGATAAGAAAGCGTAAAGGCTGAATTCTCGATTGTTGCAGTATAAAAGACTACAAGTTTAGTACTAAATCAGGGTTTAACTGTTGCGGTAGGTGGCCAGTATCTTAAGACAATAAATTTTTCCCTAGATTGACTGGATAAAGCATTTAACTCCCTACATTTTTGAGTAGCATCTTTTTTCCGTTGCCAAAACTTGATCTTGTCGCTACTCATCAAGTAATTTCCTTTGATTCCGCACCAATAACCTGCAAATCCGCTTGTTTTGCTGAGGGCAATAATTACCCAAGGATGTCCTTTCACTATTTTTTTCCACTGGTTTGTTTCCTGGAGTGGTATAGCAAAAAAATTTTATTCTCGCTAATATTCAAGCTGTCTAAGTAGATATTCTTAGTAGTTATAGCAGTTGACAGTTGATAGCTTTTCAGTGACCAGTGACCAGTGAGACGGTGTTTTCAGTTTTTGACTTGTCGGTCACCAAATGTAATTTCAGAAACTTTTCAATCCCTTAGCTCGTAATAGTTTGAGCATATTTTTCCCGATTTAAGATTCGGTCGAGTTAATACAGCACAGCAGCGGTTGCTAATCCGATCGCCAGTTCAAGTAAATGCGACACTTCGTGAGCACCTTTGAAAGAGGAAGTAGGAGTTTAAAAAAGAAGTTGGGCGATATCCCAGATATCGCTCTTCTCCATGATATGCTTAATTTAGAATTGAATTAAGCAATAAACACC
>JH611129.1 GCA_000252485.1 Prochloron didemni P4-Papua_New_Guinea
AATTCGACTATGGGAGCAAGAACCAAAGCAATTTTTAGCTCACCCAGCGTTATTACCCCTAGCACCTTTAACAAAAAGCAATACTCCGGGAGTATTATTTGAACAAGTAGCTCGAGAAGTAGCTAAGATTGAAGAACCACAGCAACAGCAAAATATCTCAGCTTGTGTAGCGGTTCTGGCAGGATTGAGGTTTAACAAAAATTTCATCGGACAGTTATTGAGGAGGGACCTGATGCGTCAATCTGTAATTTATCAAGATATTCTGGAAGAAGGAAAACGAGAAGGACTGCTCGAAGGACGAAAGGAAGGGCGACAAGAAGGACAAAAAGAAATTTTAATACGTCTGCTGAAGCGAAAAATTGGTACAATTGAACCGAAAATTTTAAAGAGAATCGAAAGGTTATCTATATCTCAATTAGAAAAATTGGGAGAAGCTTTATTCGACTTTAGTACAACTGCAGATTTAATTATTTGGTTGGAGGAAGTAGGAGTTTAAAGAAGAAGTTTAGCACCTATATAGCAATCAGGAATGATATGTGAGAAACTGACCAGGAGTTAGAATAAGTTAAAAGAGAAGTTGGAAAGCATCATGAAATCTGTAGCGATCGCCCCCCTAACAGAATTTCTCTCTCAACCGGACATTGAAACATCTCCTGCCTGGGAGTTAATTAACGGACGGGCACTACAAAAACCCATGCCAACCCTTTTTCACTCGCGACTGCAGCGCAATCTAGTTAATTACATCAACGAGCATTTAGAAGGATATGAAGCAGTGCAAGAACTGCGTTGTCTAGTGAGTCCTTTCTCTCCAGTTCCCGATATTTCAGTTGTTGCCTTGTCTCGTCTTCCTGAAGAAGATGGCCCCTTAGAGGGAGCGCCTGACTGGTTAATTGAAATCCGCTCCCCCGACCAAAACACTCTCAACTTACAGAATAAAATACTTCACTGTCTAAGCAATGGAACCCAACTGGCTTGGTTGATAGATATGACTCGCGAGCAAATTTGGGTCTGGCAAGGAGATGATTTACCTCGGATTTGTTCGGGAAATGATACTTTGCCTTATTTAGGCGAAATACCGTCATTGACAGTTAAGAGGGTCATGGCAATGAAGAAAAGGCAATAAACAATATATTTTCTTCACGAGTTCTCAATCGTGGATTGCTTTACTTTATTTACCCAGCCAAGGTGACGGTTCAATATCTCGGAATAAGGCATATTGGTATCAAAGAGGGGAAAGGAATAATTGGTCAACTCCCTTAAAGCATGAGCATCGGGAACCCTTTGCTCAGAAAACTGAGGCAATACTTTTTCCCAATTATCTTCATAGCTATCTAACAATCCAGCCAAAATCAGCACGTCTTCTAAAGCAGAGTTACATCCTTGACCGCTGGAAGCGGACACTGCATGAGCTGCATCTCCAATCAGCAAGATACTATCCCCATGATGGAAGCGATCGCAGCGTACAGTTAATACCCTAGCTACCGGACGCTGCAACAACGCCTCTGCTTCCTCTGAGGGCATTAACTTGGCAAAGAGGGGAAATTTTTCCTCAAAGAATGCCAAGATTTCTTCTTTAGTTGAGAATTCTGCTAGGGGATTATTTTCAGCATTAAAAATAATCGTGCCATTGAGTTTATCTCCCAGGGAGGGAGCGAAAATCATGCGGTTGTTATTACTAAAACTTGACCCATGAAATAGATCTTTTTCTAACTCTATTCCCAGATTTGCATTGAGGCGATTTAAAAGTATAGACTTATAGGCATTCGGGGTGTAGCTTTCCTCGCATTTCAGGCCAGCATGGGAATGTAAATATTCCCGAATGCGCGATCTAGCACCATCCGCACCCACCAGTAAATCGTAGTTAACTGTAAAGCTATTTCCCTCCTGGGGTTGTAAAGTTACTGTTTTAGCAGTTTCATCCACCTGAGTACATTCACAATCAAAATGTATCTTTACTCCATCGCCGTCGTACTTTTCCTTCAATCGCTCTAAGAAGATAGCAACCAGACGATTGCGATCTATAGTGAGAATGGGATTTTTTCTCTTAATCTTTCGGGGTTTGCTATTGAGTCGATAGATTATTGTTCCTTGACAGAAAATACTTTCAGCAGCGATGGCGGAGTCTAATCCTGGAATAGCTTTCATAGCCCCTCTTCCCCTTGGCTGAAGAGCAAGGGGAAACGAGCGTGCGGTGGCATTGGTTAAGTTCTGGTGGCTGCGACGTTCGTAGATCTCAATTTGATACTGACCCCGACGCAATAAATAATGAGCAAGCAGCAGTCCAGAAGGCCCCGCTCCGATAATAACAACTTTTTTGAGCATCATCTTTGATCTAAATCCTTCTTATCGGGGCAAGGTAATACCTTGCCCCTACAGCTATTAAATCAAGAAATTAGCCCACGGTTTGTAAAATATCGGTAGCGTGAGTTGCTGTTTTCACGTTACTGTCAACGTGGCTAATTTTCCCTTCTCCATCGATAATATAAGTGACCCGCTGAGAATAACCACCACCATCGACATCGTAAGCTTTACTAATGGCTTCATCGCTGTCTACCAACAATTGAAAAGGTAGTCCGTATTTTTCCTTGAATTTTTTGTGGGATGCTTGGTCGTCAGTGCTGACCCCCAGCACCACCATGTCTTTATCTTGATACTGCTGGTAGTTATCCCGGAAACTTTGGGCTTCTTTGGTACAACCGGGAGTATCGTCTTTAGGATAGAAGTACATGACCACCACTTTACCTGCAAAGTCAGATAAGGAGACGGTTTTACCTTCGTCATCGGTGGTGGTGAAAGAGGGGGCGGTTGTGCCAACTGCTAAAGCCATAGATTTAACCTTTTCTTTGCTTGCTCGAAATGAGCTTAAACTCTACAATCTTTAAATATAAAGCTTTTTGGTTGTTGGTTGTTGGTTGTTTGTCTATATTCTCAAAGTCCCCATATCAGTTATTTACAAATGCTGTTGGATCCCCCCCAGCCCCCCTTCAAAAGGGGGGAGCCTGGAAAGCTCACAAGTGTAGGTTTTTAACATTTGGGTGTTGGCTAGACAGGTAAGGTAATTCGACAGGTAGAAAAGGAAGGTTTTTAAACGCAAAATTGTCTTTTGGACGATTTTAGTAATGTTAGTAACAGAACTGTTTTGGTACAGTTTTCCCCCCTTGTCTACTTTCTCACCTTGTCCACCTTGTCTTACCTTAGCCGATTCGTAAAAAACCTACACCTGTCAGAGCCTGGAAAGTCCCCCTTATTAAGGCTTGCCCTGCCCTTCGACTTCGCTCAGGGACCGCGTAGCCGAAGGGTGGATTTAGGGGGATAAACCTGTAGCTAGCTAGATAATTGTTTTGATATTATATTTCAATTTGAAAGAACTTAAGAAATATGATGCAATAAGAAACCTATCTCAAGGGAAAATAATGCGCCAAGTACTTATCTATCGGAATGATTGCGAACTTTCCATTTAACCCAACCTACTCAGCTAAGAAACCGGGTTTCTTCTATATTTTAAGAATAATGCCAAAATCTTGCTAAGAAACCCGGTTTCTAAACCTACGGGATAATGCCCACCACAAGCCTTATGAGATAACACCAAATTAACCTGTAATAATTAAATTGGTTGCTATTATTCCATTGTATCCGAATTACCCAAGACTTTAGCAAAACCCAAGATAAACTTACTGGCTGTTGGGCCTGCCCAGCCCTTCGACGACCCTCTGGGGCCGGGTCGCCGAAGGGTTTCGTGACCTCAACCCAACCTACAATCTATAAAATTAATCTCTCCCAGTATTTAATCAAAATAATCTCTACTCATCTGCGTTCATCGTGGCACAGGCATCTTGCCTGTGAGTTCATCTGCGGTTACTTCCCCACTATCAGTAACTCGCCAACTCAACTTTAAATTAAACCTAAAATAGATTTAACAGGAGAATTATTTGTGTTCCAGAATAAAGGTTTAATTATTATTTTCTTACTGCTTTTCATTATCCCTACCGCTATAGGATGGTATTTTCTCGGGAATATAGAACAGGAACAGTTAAATACTTTCCTGAAGCAATTAGGTATTTGGGCTCCACTAATTTATATTATTGTTTATATCTTAGTAACAATCTTGGTTTTACCCACAACTCCACTCAATCTAAGCGGAGGAGCTATTTTTGGTATCTGGTGGGGTACTTTGTGGACAAGTTTAGCTGCGATTATTGCCGCTATTGTCGCTTTTTTGTTTAGTCGTACTATGGGACGAGAATTAATAGAAAAAAAGTTGGCAGGTACTTGGAAAGCAATGGATGCAGAAATCCATCAAGGAGGTTTATATTATCTTTTTGCCATTAGACTGTTTCCCATTATTCCCTATGGTTTAGTTAATTTTGCTGCTGGTTTAACTTCAATTCCCTTTCGCGACTATTTATTTGCTACAATTCTAGGTACAGTACCGGGAATCTTTCCCTTTGTCATGCTTGGTAATTCCGGCTTAAAAGCTATGAAAACTGGGCAAATTTTGCCCCTGATATTTTCTTTTGCTTTAATGGGTATCCTGGTAGGAGGCGCTACTTGGTATCGTGGTCGCCGTCGCAATCCGGAAAAGGCTTTAAAGGAGTTAGAACAATCGAGCAAAACTTACGATGATTGAGATGATTTTCTACCTATATCAATATCTTCTTGAAGATTATAAGAATTACTTCTTTCAATCTTGTTATTTCCTATAGTGCGATCGCGATCGCCTCTATCTCCTAACTGATGAGGATAATGGTTTATTTAAATGGGTTCTATAGATTTGAAGTAAATAATCAGATTTTAACTTAGCAATAAAATAACCGATTGCGGCTAATATACTTGAACTTAAAATTATCTGAGGGGGTGACAACTAGATCTGTAAAGCTTATATAGCAAGGATTACAGCCAACTAAAATTGGTTTAAATAGAGACGAGATTTAAAAATAATCTATTCTAGAATGAACGAATTTAGAACCATGAGCAATTCGTTATTATACAAAGGATATACCGCTCGTATTCAATTTAGCTCCGAAGACGAGTGTTTTGTTGGTCAAATAGCAGGAATCAAAGATCTGGTTGGATTCCATGGTGAAACTGTTGCTGAATTAAAGGCAGCTTTTGAGGAAGCGGTTAATGATTATTTGGAGACCTGCACTCGGGTAGGTAAATCGCCTCAGGGACAATTAATGCTCTGTATACCTCCAGAAATCCATGCAGCGGTTGCAACAGCAGCAGAATTAAGTGGAAAAAGCATTAATCAATGGGCGATAGAAGCGCTTAATCGGGAAGCAAACCGATAAACGTAAGAGAAAGTAAACTGGTAAAGCAAGGAAATATTCACCTTTGCTCCTAGAAAGTGGAGAATTTTAAACTGGATTTGAAAAACTTACGGGAGTTGGGAGGATTAGATAATATAGGGTTCCTTGGTCGTGAGGTACATCTACGATACCAGCCTATGAGCGTGTTTAGTATTGAGTGAAAGCAACCGGCAGGTTGCTGTATAACTATCAACTGTCCACTATCAACTATCAACTGCTATAAGCGATCGCCATAATAGGAAAAAATAAAAATGAGATTCATTAGTCCCAAAACAGACTTTGCTTTTAAAAAAATATTTGGTTCCGAACAAAGCAAAGATATCCTCATTAGCTTTCTGAATGCTATTATTTACTCAGGAGAGGAGAAAATCCCACAATGTTGTTGGCTATCGCAACCAAAAATGGTCATTTCAGGCCAATATACACAAAATGCGCTTTTGTCAAGTTTTTTGTAAAGAAAGATGTTTATAAAGCGTCTTTAGACTGGGGATGCTCCCGACATAGTGGCTTTAGCCGCCGTGAAAAAAAACGGAATTTTTCACTGGGGGCTGTAGAATATAGAACAGTTAAAGGTCGAGACTGATGATTACCCTAGAATTCAAAGCATACGGCAAAAAACAACAATATCTAGCTATAGATGAAGCTATCAGGACAGCTCGTTTCATCCGTAATAGTTGTATCCGTTATTGGATGGATAATAAAGGGATTAACAAATACGACCTCAATAAATACAGTAAAGTATTAGCTCATCAGTTTCCGTTTGCTAATGAATTGAATTCTACCGCTCGCCAATCTAGTTCTGAACGGGCTTGGTCATCAATTTCTCGATTCTTTGACAACTGTAAAAAGAAGGTACCTGGTTCGAAAGGTTTCCCAAAATTTCAAAAACGTGGTAGGTCAGTTGAGTACAAAAAGTCAGGTTGGAAATTATCTCCTGATAAGAAGTCTATCACGTTCAGTGACAAAAAAGGAATTGGGCGGCTTAAGCTCAAGGGTACTTGGGATTTATGGCGTTTTGATAATTCGCAAATCAAGCGGGTTCGTATAGTTCGGCGAGCTGATGGCTACTATGTCCAATTTTGTGTTTTAGTTGACATTAAGGAAGAATTAGAGCCAACTGGTAACATCATTGGGTTAGATGTAGGGCTAAAAGATTTTTACACAGATTCTGATGGCAAAACTGAACCCAACCCTCGCTTTTATCGAACAGGTTTCAAGCGTTTAAAGCTTTATCAACGTCGGGTTTCCCGGAAAAAGAAAGGCTCATCTAATCGCAGAAAAGCCGTCAAGAGACTAGGCAAGACACATCTCAAAATAAGTAGGCAGCGTGAAGAACATGCGAAGAGACTCGCACGTTGCGTAATCCGGTCTAACGACCTGGTGGCCTATGAAGATTTGAAAGTTAGAAATTTGGTTCAAAACCACTGTCTTGCTAAATCTATTAATGATGCTGGTTGGTATCAGTTTCGGGAATGGATAGAGCATTTTGGTCAGAAGTTTAGCAGGGTAACTGTCGCAGTCAATCCTGCCTACACCAGCCAAAATTGTTCTGAGTGCGGCTCGATTGTGAAGAAATCCCTGTCAACCAGGACTCACACCTGTAAATGTGGTTGCCAGTTAGACAGAGATCGCAATGCCGCAATCAATATTCTCAAAAAAGCCTTAGGTACTGTGGGGCACACAGGAACCCTGGTCTTAGACCAAAACGCTTGTGGAGAATTGTCCTCTACTCGAACTGGTTCTGGCCTGGTTGAGCAAGACAGCTCTGTGAAGCAAGAATCCCCGTATCTTTGGAGCGGGGAGTGTCAAAAGGAGTCTTCATAATGAGAGCAGAATCCAACAACCAAGTCGCAATAATTCCCACAGAGCGAGGAAGAACCATCGCAGGTACGCGCATTACCCTCTACGATGTTATGGATTTTCTCAAAGCTCAGTATCCGCTAAAACTCATTCGGGATAAATTAAATCTCACTGATGCTCAAATAAATAGTGCCTTGTCTTATATCAATACTAATAACTCTCAGGTAGAGGCTGAATATAAAAAAGCGCTGCGTACCAGGGAAGAGATACGTCAGTACTGGGAAGAGCGCAACCGCGAGTACTTTGCTAATCTTGCAACAAAGCCTCATAAGCCAGGGCAAGAAGAGCTTTGGGCAAAACTTGAGCAACAAAAATCGTCTCGTGCTTCAGTAAAGGGATGAATTTTCTGGTTGACTACAATTTGGATGGTTACGCTGCTGTTTTCCTTGGTATTTTGACGAAACGGGGCTGGCTGGAGTTCTTTTCAATACAATTTGTCACTTTTAGAGAAGCTGGACTATCGATGGACAGCAGTGACCGTGTTGTTTGGAATTACGCTCAAGAACATCAGATGATGATTCTGACTGCAAACCGCAATATGAAGGATCTGGATTCATTAGAACAAGTTATGCGGCAAGAAAATACATTAACTTCATTTCCTGTGATTACGATTAGCGATCTGACTCGTCTCGATGAATTTGAATATCGGGAAAAATGTGTTGACCGTTTAGTTGAAATCGTACTGGAGCTTGAAAATTATATGGGAGTGGGTCGGCTTTTTATTCCATAAATGGCGATCGCAGTTTAAGAATCAGATTAAAATGACTAATCCCCAACCCTGGACTCCTCTCCACGCAAGACTCCATCAAACACTACGCCAAAGAAAATTATTAAAGCAAAAAGATCGATTATTAGTAGCAGTCTCAGGAGGACAAGATTCTCTGTGCTTGCTGAAACTATTATTGGATTTGCGATCCAAGTGGTTTTGGGAAATCGCGATCGCCCACTGCGATCATTGCTGGTCCTCCGATGAAGGTATTGCCGATGCCGTAGAACGAATCGCTACTTCCTGGGGAATCCCTTTTTATTTGAAAAAAGCCCTTCGACTTCCCTTCGAGTTCCCTTCGACTTCCCTTCGACGACCCTCTGGGCGAGCGATCAGGGCGAGCGCTCAGGGCGAGCGATCAGGGCAAGCCACTGAAACGATCAAAGAAACAGAAGCAGCAGCTAGAAAATGGCGCTATGAAGCCCTGATAGAAATCGCCTTGGAGCAAGGTTTTGAGCTTATTCTCACCGGACATACCTTAAGCGATCGCGCGGAGACCTTGCTCTACAACTTGATTCGCGGTGCAGGAGCTGATGGAATGGCTGCTCTCACTTGGAACCGCTTTCTCACTCCAGAAATTAACCTAGTTCGTCCAATCTTAAATATTTCTCGTCGCGAAACAGGAGAATTTTGCTGTCAATTCCAATTACCAGTTATAGAAGATAGAGTAAATCAAAATCTCAAATATGCTCGCAATCGCATCCGGGCCGATCTGCTTCCCTACTTAAAAACCCAATTTAACCCTCAAGTAGAAACAACTTTGGCACAAACGGCAGAATTATTACGGGCGGAAGGAGAATATTTGGAAAATGCTGCCAGTCAGCTTTTAGAAGAGGCCATATCCCCCGACGGAACCAGCTTGAATCGGATTTGTTTGGGTCAGGCACATCTAGCAATACAGCGGCGAACGATCCGACAATTCCTCCACAAGGCAATGAATAAAGCCCCTAACTTCGAGCAAATTGAAGCTGTGACTCAATTGATAGATGCCCCCAACCGCACCAGAACTTCCTCTTTAGCTAAGGGGGCGATCTCGGAAGTGAGAGGAAACTTTATTATCTTTAAGCCTCTTTGATTTTTTTTCTCTAAGCCTCCATTAAACTAGTCATAGTCGCCTCCATCTGCTCAAGTGCTTCTTGTTGAGAACTACTATTATCAGTCAACTGAGTGAGGAACTTCTCAAAAGATTGTAACTGACGCTCGTAGGAATTAAGACTATCTTGAAGAGACTCAAGAATTTTTTCATCAGAATCTATCCCGTATTCAAGTTTAGCAATCTCAATTTTTAGTTGTTGACAGTTTTCTTCGCCTTCAACTAATTTTTGCTGCTTTGCCTCTTGTTCTTTACTTTTCTCCTGCAGTCTTGCTTCGTCCTGGCTGATACTGTTTTCCAGCTGTTCAATTTCCTGATTTAGCTTTTCTAGCTCCTGCTGTAATTGTTTTTGTTGCTGCTCTAACTGCTGGATAACTGGTTGGAGATTAATCTGGCGAGCGTCAGCATCTAGATCGATTACCCCAGTGCGACTGCGCAAAATCCGCATGTGCTGTTTCAAAATCTCTTCCCGTTCTCGTAGTTTGCGACGGGAACCCACTAAAGATTCTTCTAGTATTTTATAGCCATCTTGTTCGTCTGATAGCTCTGCTTCCAAAGCGAGGCGATCATATTCTCCTGCTGCCGCAATTTTTCCCTTTAATTCATCCATTGCTTGACGCTGAAACATCAGTTCGTCTTCTTGGTCTTTAACAAATTGAACATCCCTTTTTTGTTCCTTCTCAAGACTTTCAACTTTTTTTTCTAGCTCTGCCAAAGGTAGATTTTCTAATGCTTTAAGATCAACTTTTCCCTCTAGGTTAATATCTCCTGAAGAAACTGCAAAATTTGAAATTTTCTGATATAGTGAGTTACCTTTTTCAAGATTTTGCTGGAGTTTTTGAGCTAATTCCTGCTGGTTTTTTACACCATTCTGACGAACCAGTAACTCTGTTTTTTCTTGCTCTAGAGATACTCTTTCTGCTTCTAATTCCTGCTTGCGACTAACTAGTTTCTCACTCTGTTTATCCAACTCGTCTTGTTTTTGCCTAAGATTGGCTCTTTGTTCCGCTAGCTGCTGCCAACGCTCATCTAAATTAGTTTGTTGACTATTCAGTTCAACATACGCAAATTTTATTTGTTCTTCTAGAGAATCAGTAGGTAATACAGCAGATGAAAGCCGTCCCATCAACTCCTTAATTTTCCTCGTCTGCTCCTCATCCAAAACTGTTGTCTGCTCAATTTCCCTTCGTTTATCTTCTAAACGTTGTTGTTCTCCTCGCAGATGATTCCAAGCCCCTTCTAACTCCTCACTTTTCTGCTCAAACTCTTGCTTACTTTGTTCTAATTCTCCCAGTTCATTATTAATCTGTTCCCTTTTTTGGTCTAAAGTTTTCAGCTCTTCTTCTTTTTGTTCCATTTCTTCGAGTCGAGCTTCGATATCCATTTCTCTGCGAGTCAGTTCTTGACTTTGATAGGTTAGAGACTGTTTCCACTGTTCAATTTCTTCTTCCTGCTCTTTCGCTCTTTCCAAAAGGCGAGAAAAATTTTGCAGTTCTTTAACTAATCTAGCTCCAGCTAGCTCTGGTTTCCCTTGAACTCGTTTATTGGCACTTAGGGACACAATTACCAGAGCCCCATCCCCAAAATCACTAGTTTCTTCGAATACTATTGGTTCGGAACCACGCACGGGATTCCAACTTTGATCCTTTTGTTTACAAGCCAAAAGTTTTAATTTTGTTTCGGCTCCACCGAACACCCTTGTTTGTTTTTGTACTTCTGCGAGATATAGCACCCTAACGCTCCTTTTTTATTCTGCTTAATATTTTGACCAAAATCTATTTTTTACTGTGCTCCTCTCAATAGGCTTGAGCAAGAGCTTATGGACTAAACCTAATATTATCGCCGTAATGTAGTATAATCTTCTAAAAGGTACAATACCAGCATATCTAAAAGAAAAATTATCCAAGTCATTGGTCCGGCTTAATTGCTAAATTGACCTTATCAAGCTATTATAGCCACCTAGATATGAGCTAGCATAAGTGAAAAGAACATTATAAGGCAAGACTTGAGAGCAAAAGCTGTCAATTCCTCGATTTACATCGTCTTCTTACGATATCATATCTGCTCAATAAAAACCTGGTGATTGAGGGCGGTTGGCAAGATCGCCCATTCACCTCATGGGTAGGCGAGAGCGCGTGACGAAAAACTGTCTGATGTTCCAAGAAGCCCTTGAAATAGAGGATTAAACATTAGTTTTCTGACAGTGAGAGTTCTTGCGGCGAAGAGAGAATGATAAAAAATGACAATAATATAGCAAAAGTCATAAGGAGCTGATTTCGGTCACATGCAGGGAAATTTAAAAGAGATTGATATCCGCAGCATCCTGCAGCTGATCGAATTAGGTCAGCGAACAGGAGAGTTATTTGTTCAAGGAGATTGTCTTTACCACAATTATCTAACTGAGAAGATGAGCAATCATTTTAAGGATGGTTTTGCCAATGGACAAATTTATATGCAGGACGAATTAGTTTGGTTTGTCTTTTTTGTCAATGGCAAAATAACTTATGCAGCTACTGCAAGCAACAATAATTTATTACGCCTACGAGATTATCTGCATTATTATAGGGTCGATGCTGTATTAGGGTTGGAGGAGCATGGTTCACATTGGGAATCAGTTGCCCCAGAATACGCTTATATTTGGTTTTTGCTAAAAAAAAACTTCCTTAGTCCAGCTCAAGGACGAAGCATACTTTTCAGTATAGTCCAAGAAACTCTATTTGACCTTCTCAGCCTTCACCAAGGAAATTTTATTTTTGATCTTGGCCCACCGTTAGCACCTGAACTTACAAGTATAGAAATTGCTCCAATCCTAGAAAAAATGATGAAACAGGTGCAACAATGGAAACAATTGTATCCCGAGATAAAATCACCCATTCAGTGTCCTGTGATTGCTAATAAAATTAAGTTGCGAGAATATCTAGAACACAATGCTTATAAAGGGTTGGATCGGTGGGCAGATGGTCAAACTTCTCTTCGTCAAATATCAAGATATCTCAATCGAGACCTGACAACGGTAGCAAGAGCTATTTATCCTTTGATCAAAAAGGGCTGGGTTCAACTGCTAGATGCTGGGAAACAAGAAAACCAACCGAAAAAAGAATGGCAGTTGGGCTCCACTAGCCAAGTGAGTCATGTGGTCTGTATAGACAATGACTATACAGTAAGTAAGCGTATAGAACATGTACTAAATAAAAGGGGCTATAAGACCATAGCAGTTTCCGAACCGATTAAAGCATTAACCCTTATTTTTCAACTGAAGCCAAATTTAATCCTCTGTGATTTAGCAATGCCAGAAATCGATGGTTATCAAATTTGTGCAATGTTGCGGCATTCTACAATCTTCAGATACACCCCTATCATAATCCTGTCTGCCCGCGAAAGATTTATAGATCGGGTAAAAGCTCGAATGTTAGGAGCGACTGACTACCTAACAAAGCCCTTTCGGGAAAACGAATTATTGATTTTAGTAGAAAAACATCTCCCTCCATTGGGTGTTAGCTTTATCGAAGACAAAACCCCTGATTTTGGTGATCCGTTTAGATATAAAGGATATTGAGATGAAAGATACTAAATTAGATTAATAATTAAAGAGTAAGCGTGAGTAATCAGGCGTGGGTACGAAAAGCATCACGGAACCGGCAAATCAGGTAGTGAGTTATGAGCATAGTTTTGGTTGTAGAAGACAGCGCCGCACAACGGCAGATGATCTTAGACCTACTCAAAGGTAGTGGGTTACAAGTTTCAGAGGCAGCGGATGGGGTCGAAGCATTAGAACACATTGAGGAAACTAGCCCCGATTTAGTAGTGTTAGACATTGTCATGCCCCGCATGAATGGTTATGAGGTTTGCCGCCGCCTTAAAAACCATCCTAAAACCCAAAATGTGCCAGTGGTGATGTGTTCTTCTAAAGGAGAAGAATTTGATCGCTACTGGGGCATGAAACAAGGGGCAGATGCGTATATTGCTAAACCTTTTGAGCCAATAGAGTTAATTGGAACTGTAAAACAGCTACTGAGAGGATAGGAGTACAATCAAAGGGTCATTGGGGATGAAGAGCTTAAGTCTAGACAGCTTTGGTATGAAGATAGAAGATCATTTGCCATTCACTTTAATATCCGACCTCATGATCCTCCGTGTCAGAGTAGAATTGACGCTCAGGGAATAGCTAATACATGATTATTGGACAACATCTAAAATAACCTGCCCTTCACTTACCCAATTCCAAAAAGTAAATTGGAGGAATACTGAAAAATGGTCGGTCAACCGAATTTTTTAAAAGAAGCGAATCTAGAAATATCGTCAGATATCGAGCAGCTAGAAAGCCCTGTAGGCGAACCTCACCTTCGTTTTTACGTGCCTTCGGGTGATGAATTTGCACTTCCGGCCACAAGCATCAGAGAGGTGATGCAACAATCACCAGATCGTATTACACCTATTCCTAACGCTTCTCCTTTATTGTTAGGAACGATAAACTTACGAGGACAGGTTATTTGGCTGGCAGATCTAGGTCAATTTTTAGGAGAGACAGCAGTGCTGAATACAGAAAGACCCGAAATACCTGTAATTGCTATTGAAGGTGACGAAAGCATTTTAGGGTTAGCTATTGAGGGTCTCGGAGAAATGGATTGGCGAGATCCTCAACAACTACAAAAAATCGGAACTAATATCTCGGACAAAATGAAGCCTTTCGTACAAGGAGAATGGGTTTTATCTGACCATAAGTTCCTGAGACTGTTAGACCAAGTGGCCATTTTGCGCTCGGCAAGATGGGATGGTTGGTACTTAAAATCTCAGTAGTATCTGAAATCAATACTACGAACCTATCAATGTTAGATTTCCAGCCATGGAGGAAAGCAAATGCGCTCGGGATCGGATTACACAACAGAATACGAAAAAGCATACAAAAAAGCAGAACTAGCTTACTGTTATCACAATTATCAGGAGGCAGCCACAATTATAGATCGCATGGCTGAAGAGTTTCCAGATGAACCCAGGATTCTATTGCTCCGAGGTAACATATACTGCTATGGACTTCAGCAGTACGAGTTTGCTCAAAAACAATATGAGTCAGTTTTACGACTAACTGAAGAGCCACTATATATCGATTATGCTAATAACGGTCTGCAACGATCTAGACAATTAGATCATCAACAAGCTAGCGATCTGCCAGCAGACACTGAAGCTAATTTTGACCCAGAGCTTCATGAAACAGAAGCCTGGAGTGATGAATTAGATGATCATGATTGGCAAGACAACTATGTTACTGAGGTTAATGATAAATCAGAAGAAATAACCAAGTTTGGAAATGATTTGTCTATCGATGAAGGTTCTTACAAGGACAATTCAGATTCAAAAGAAACTTCCACTAATTCTTTTGCTATGGATACAGAAAGTAAAGGTTTTGATTCCTCTGAATTTGTTGATAATGATAATTATCTAGATCCTTTTGGAGAAGAACCAGATGACACCTCTATGGATTGGGAACAGCTTAGAGTAGAAAGCTCTTCTGACTTTCCTTTTCAAGAGCCTCGTGAATATGAGGAGCAGCAGAAAAAAGAACAGCAATATGACGGATATCCAAATTATCAAGGACGTACTTTTGTCGTCTCTCATAGTCAGAAATTGAATCAGTCCAGTTCGCAAGAATCAAGCAACCTGAACACAGATACAGAAGGGATGAATGATGAAACAGATACTTTTTTGGATTCACAGAGAACAGAGACTTTTGCCAGAGAAGGTCAGCAAGATACTTTCATAGACGTAGGCAAGAAAGAAAGTTTTTTAACCAGCTATCCAACGGATGAAACTCAACCTGTTTCAGGAGAAGAAACACTATTAATGTACCCTGGAGATGATTTCAGCAGTGATCACAGGCTTGAGGATATGATAGCTGAAAATACATCGACATATTCTCATAATATTGATGATATCTATGGCACTACTTCAGAAAAAATTTCCAACAATTTCTCACTGGATGACCTAGATATTAGCACCACGTCGAATTTGAAAAAACCGAAATTGGAGGAACTAACAGATGATCTGTCTGCAGATCCTCCTTCAGAAGGTTTCTTAGACGAATTTGATGTATTTAACGATGATGAGTTAGATGGCATACCCAACTTTGATATGGTTGTTGATCAGGAATTGGAAGATTCTGGATTGTTCAATAACCAAAACGAAAATTCTGGGGGAGATATAAACAAAATCCCAGAAAAAGTTACTCAAACTGATGACGATGAGTCACCGTTTGCTTCGCCCGATTCTAGCACAAACATTTCTCCTAATTTGGCAAGTCAACCAGAAAGAATAGTTGATCCTGCGGATGGGGTTAAACAAGGTCTGCTATCTTGGTTTGAAAATGCTTCTCTAAGTAAAAAACAATTGCTCACTGCGACGATCACGGGAACCATATCTTTAATCACTGTTGCTGGTTTAAGCTATATTCCTAGCTTGGGCGAGAAACCAAATGGAGAAAGAGTTGAGTCCCATCTAAGTAATGTCATTTGGACGACTTTAGCGGCTGGGATAGCTAGCTTCGGTACTACTTTTATTTTAGGAGGAATTACAATATCGCAAATTAACCGTTCTACTAGGGATTTACAAGCTCAATTTGAAGCAGTATCTCAGGGAAATTTGAATGTCCAAGCAACAGTTTACTCAGACGACGAATTCGGTCAATTAGCGTTGGGATTTAACCAAATGGCACGGACGATCCTAACCACTACAAGCGAAGCCCAACGAAGAGCAGAAGAAACAGAACAGGCTAGAGAAGACCTGCAACGTCAGGTGATTAGGTTGCTAGATGACGTTGAAGGAGCAGCAAGAGGAGACTTAACTGTACAAGCAGAAGTAACGGCAGACGTTTTGGGCGCAGTAGCAGATGCTTTTAACCTCACTATTCAAAATCTGCGGGAAATTGTCCAGCAGGTTAAGCAGGCGGCACGACAGGTTAACCAAAATGCTACCGATAGCGAAACATTTGCCAGCAATCTTTCTGGCGATGCTTGGCGTCAAGCAGAAGAGTTAGCAGTTACTCTCAACTCGGTGCAGATGATGACTGAATCAATCCAAAGGGTGGCAGAAAATGCCCGGGAAGCAGAAGAAGTCGCTCGCTCTGCATTTACAACTGCTTTAAGAGGGGGCGAGGCAGTAGAACATACAGTGGCAGGTATTTTGCAAATCCGTGAAACTGTAGCAGAAACAGCTCGTAAAGTTAAGCGTCTAGCAGAATCATCTCAGGAAATTTCCAAGATTGTAGCGGTAATTTCCACCATTGCTTCTCGAACTAATTTGTTGGCACTTAACGCTTCAATTGAAGCAGCAAGAGCAGGAGAAGCTGGCAGAGGTTTTGCTGTAGTTGCAGACGAGGTAAGACAACTAGCAGATCGCTCGGCAAAGGCTCTTAAGGAAATCGAACAAATAGTTTTGCAAATCCAGAGTGAAACTAGTTCGGTGATGACGGCAATGGAAGAAGGGACTCAGCAGGTAATTGAGGGAACAAGACGGGCAGAACAAGCCAAGCGATCGCTGGAAGATATTATTCAGGTATCCAACAGAATTGATGCTCTGGTACGTTCTATTACTGCCGACACTGTAGAACAAAGGGAAAACTCTCGTGCGGTGGCTCAAGTTATGCAATCTGTAGAGTTGACAGCCCAAGAAACATCCCAGGAATCTCAAAGAGTTGCAGGTTCTTTGCAAAACCTCGTCGGTATCGCTCGAGACTTACTCTCGTCAGTGGAACGGTTCCGGGTAGAAGCCACGGAGGATCAATAATGACTGGGAATTCTACCAAGAGGAATGGGATTGAGTTGTGGGCAACTCGCTTGTTAGCAGCAATTTTTCTTGCTGGACAGATTGTAGTTCACTTACTCAACAGTAAAATTCACCGACGCAATACCGTGGAGCAAATGGCAATAGTAGGACCGGATTCTTTAACTATTGCTTTAATTACTGCTAGTTTTGTCGGCATGGTCTTCACAATTCAAGTAGCGCGAGAGTTTATCTACTTTGGAGCTGGAACAGCTGTAGGTGGTGTTCTGGCCATCGCTTTGGCTCGGGAATTAGCACCAGTTCTAACAGCGGTAGTTTTAGCAGGTAGAGTTGGCTCGGCAATGGCAGCAGAAATAGGTACCATGCGAGTCACAGAACAAATTGATGCTCTTTATGTGCTGAAAACTGACCCTATTGACTACCTAGTGATTCCTCGCGTTCTTGCCTGCTCTTTGATGTTACCGATTTTGACTATTTTATCTCTAATTACTGGTATGGCTGGGGGACTGCTGATCGCCACTAATTTATATAACATTCCTCAATCGGTATTTCTTAATTCTGCTAAGAATTTTTTGGATTTTTGGGATCTGACAGCAGCTGTAATTAAGTCCATGGTTTTTGGCGCACTAATTGCTACTATCGGTTGTAGTTGGGGTTTGACCACCACTGGAGGAGCCAAAGGAGTAGGTCAATCTACTACTGCTGCAGTGGTGACTGCTTTACTGGCGATTTTTATCGCTAACTTCTTTTTATCTTGGTTAATGTTTCAAGGCACCGGCAGTGCTTTAATTGGCTAAAGATGAGACTATCTAATAGTTGAGTGAAATAGAAAAACAATGACTACTAGCCATAATTTAACAGCACAAACAATTGAATTACCTCCGAGCTATACAATCCCTCTGGTTTTAGTACTGATTGCTATAATTTTACTACTGCTGAAACCATGGGTGAGTTTACCAATCGGACTTTTAGGATTGTTTCTCATGTTTCAAGCTGTTACTATAAGACTAAAATTTACGCCAACTGCTTTAGATATCTATAGTTCTGAAAGATTAATTCGGACATTTCCCTATGCTGATTGGCAAGAAGCACGCATTTTCTGGAATCCAGTACCAATTTTGTTTTATTTCAAAGAAGTTAATAGCATTCATTTTTTGCCTGTTATTTTTGCTCCAAAAATTCTCGAAGAATGTTTAGATAAATACATGCTAAAGTAAAAAATGAATGAAAATAGGTCAAGAAAAATATATGAATTCAGATGGAACGAAAACCCCAAAAAAAGATTTAGCCGTTGAGAGTTCAAATAAATCCGAGGCTATTGAAGAAAAACTAGCGGAGGAACAAAAAGAGAGAAAATCTTCAGAAAAAGACTCTGAAGCTACAGACAAAATGGAGTATAAAGAGTCAACAATAGATCGGGAAAAATTAGATGAAGAAAAATTAGATGCAATCCTACCTCAAAACACAGATATAGACACTAATGAAGTAGAACAATTGGCAGCAAGAGTAGCTGAATTAAAACAGCAAAAAGACTCTCTTGAGATAGAAATGGAGATACTTTCTGAAAATAAAAGTCAAATATTATCAGAGCGGCATCAGATTCAAGAAACTTTAGCCAAGATCGTAAAAGTAGGACTTGAAGATCTAGAAGGGCGTAAGCAAGCTTTACAAATAGAAATAGAACAACTAGAACGTCGCCGGGAAAGAATTAGGGAGGAAATGCGTACAAGTTTTGCTGGAATCTCTCAAGAACTAGCGATTAGAGTACAGGGCTTTAAAGATTATTTGGTCGGCAGTTTACAGGACTTGGCAGCTGCAGCCGAACAACTGGAATTACCCGCTACAAAAAAATGGGAAAGACCAAAAGAAACAAAAGCAGAATCTCATGATGAAGCATTGAAACCCCAGTTTGCCAAACAGGAATTTCAAGATCAGAGAAAACAAATTCGTCGGATTCTAGACCAATACAGAACTCTACCTGATTATTACGGTCCTCCTTGGCAACTGCGCCGCACTTTTGAACCGATTCACGCTGAAAGAGTGGAAAGTTGGTTTTTCTCTCAAGGAGGAAGAGGCGCGATTCCGACTATGGGCAGTCGGTTGCAGAACATTCTGCTTGCTTCAGCGGTAATTTCTGTTTTGCAAAGTCTCTACGGCGATACCAAGGGGAACCCTAAAGCAGTGCGTCTGCGTACTTTGGTCTTGGCTAATACACCGGAAAGATTGGGAGAATGGCGGCGGGGTTTGCAGGACTGCTTGGGAATTTCCCGCAGCGATTTTGGTCCGGATCGAGGTATAGTTCTTTTTGAAGCTACGGATGCTCTGGTTCAAAAAGCTGATCGTTTACTTCAGGAGAAGTGCTTACCTTTAGCCATTGTGGATGAAACAGAAGATAGGGTTAGTCTATCCCTGTTACAATTTCCCCTGTGGTTAGCTTTTGCTCCGGACCCCCAACAAATGTCTAGCTATATGTTTTAACTGCTATCATGACCGAATTTATTATTAGTGGATTGCTCGCGATCGCTGCCTATTTCTTAGGTTCTATTCCTACCGGTTATTTGCTTGGGCGCTATCTTCAAGGAATAGATATTCGAGAGCATGGTTCAGGCTCAATTGGAGCAACAAATGTTTTGCGAACCCTTGGCAAAAAAGCTGCGATCGCTGTTTTAACTCTCGATTTGCTTAAAGGTTCCCTGGCTGTTGCTCTTGTTTCTCTTGTAATTAGCATTGAGGCTACAGAAGTACCCGGAAGTTGGCAACCTTGGTTAGAAACTGGTGCTGCAATAGCTGCCGTTGTAGGTCACAGCAAATCCATCTGGATTAATTTGACCGGCGGGAAATCGGTAGCCACGAGTTTGGGTGTTTTATTGGTTATGAACCCAATAGTTGCCTTGGGGACCTTAGCAGTCTTTCTCATCGTGTTGGCATTATCCCGCATTGTTTCTCTGAGTTCAATTAGTGGGGCGATCGCGGTCAATGTATTTATGATTCTTTTGCAACAGCCTTTGCCTTATATGTTGTTTGCTGGACTAGTAGGGATCTACATTACCTGGCGTCATCGTAGCAATATTGGTCGTTTGCTTGCAGGTACAGAGCCTCAGATTGGCAAGAAGCTACAACAGGAAGAAACTTAGACTAGACAAGACTTAACCTGGAAAGTTAATGGCCAAAAATGTAAATAGTGTAAATACTATCTATAGCAACCGCCACGGCCGAGTAACTACTAACCTTTGCGCCGCTCATTAAAATCTACAAAAATGTAGTAAAACTCAAGCGGTGAGAGTTTTAAAGATGCAATCACAAACGCTTTCGCTTGGTTTGGGTCTTCGAGACTTTGTCGCCGTCGTCCATTCCTTGACCTGTGACTCCCAGTTAGAGATAGAATAATAACTATGCCGTTTTATTCTATGCACCTTTACAATTGAATTTAATTTGTTCCATTGGCCCCATACGTGTTTTCCGGGCTTCACGCCAAGATAAGCGGTTATGGAGCCTGGTTTAATTCTCTCTGACAATCTCATTCCTCTGCGGGCGATTGCCAAAGCAGCACTTTGGTCGCTTCCCAACCCATATAATCGAGAATATTTGATCAATCCAATCAAACTAGTGTAGGCTGGATTGACCTTAATAAGTTTGATTCCCCGATTGCTCGTAATGTCCGACAGTAATTCAAAGAAACGAGCGTAAGCCCACCCTGATAGCATGCGGGAATATTTTTTACCTTCCTCTCTTAATCTTGTTTTCTTGGCTTGAAAATTCAGGTTTTCTACTACAATTGGGCAAGCAAATCTATTTGCTAGTTGTTGTAGCTGCAAACAAGCATCTACTAACTGAGCATCCATCTTATTTTTAGGCAGCCCTGGTTGGATCTTGATTTTTCCAGAAGCTTTAAGGTTGCCATCTTGGTCAACACGTGCCCAGCCAATACTAGTGGGATTCAAATCTATGCCAATACATCCAAAATGAATACTCCTAGAAACTTGTTGAACGGGAGCTGGGGTGAATTGGACAGCCGCATTCCACTTTTCATACTTGTAGTAGAAATGCCACGTTTTTGCCCCAAGAAAGGGCAACCTATTGACTTTTCTATCAAAGTCACCCAGTTTAAAAATTACATATTTGCCAAATTTGTCCTCTAGACAATATGGTACTCTAAATTTAAGATTTTCCCCATCCCATTGGCAAATTTGGTTTCCACATGTTTCATCTTTAGAACCCACAATAAAACATTGTGAGTGAGGTATTTTTACCTGAATTGGTTTGTCTTTCAGATGCTGTATTTTTTGCTCCAACAAGTGAATATAGCGTTTTTTATGATGAATCTGAAATCTCAGATTTTTGAGATTAGTATCCTTATACTTAAGAGAGCAAGCCAAATACAGCAAACAACCTTTCTTGCTTTCAAACCATTTTTTATTAGAGTAGAATTTTTGGCTAGACTTTAGCAATTTTACCTTGCTATTAAGCCATTTTTTAGCAGACTTGAGCTTACGGGTTAGTTGGGCTATTTCTTCTTTGGAGCATTCTTTGCGGGACTTAACATCACCATTAGCAAAAGCGATAACACCGCCAGCATGTCTTTTACTTATGCCGTATTTATCTTGTAAATAGGTATTCCATTTAGATAAGTTGAATCTAGAACAAGAGAGTAGATGATTTGCCGTTTCACAGGCTGCTGCATGGAATATTTTTGAGTAGCTCGTCAAGAACATTTCAACTTCAGAAAAGCCAAGCTTGTTCAACTCTTGTTCTGCCGTTGGTATTCCTTTTACGTAAGTTATACTATTCATGGAGCTATATAGTCTACCTTAAATCATAATAAACAAGCATTTGGAGCTTGTCAATAGATTGCTGGAGTTGTCCGCAGATTTTCTGGAGATATCTTTTGGATCTACTACCATATAATCTTGCCGAATTAAATACAGTTGCGTCATCTTTGTAGATTTACCCGCTCAAAGCTCTAAGTGAATACTAGAAAATAGTAGTATTTTAGGCAACTGCTTTCTACCCCAATTCCTGAGAACGATTATAAGAGGCCAGTACAGCTTCAATTATTGCCGAACGAAAACCCCCTTTCTCTAATTGAGCGACTCCACAAATAGTGGTTCCTCCTGGACTTGTCACTTTATCTTTTAGTTCAGCCGGATGCAGAGCCTTATTTTGGATCAGTTTTGCAGTTCCCAAAACAGTTTGCAATGCTAGTTGATTCGCTATAGCTCGAGGTAATCCTGCTGCTACTCCTCCATCTGCTAGGGCTTCGATGGCCATAGCTACATAAGCAGGTCCCGAGCCGGAAAGTCCTGTAACTGCATTCATTAGAGACTCCGGAACTTCCACTACTTCTCCCACAGCTTGAAAAATTGATTTTGCTTTGGCAAGATGGAAATCTTCAACTTGTGAACCAGGCGCGATCGCCGTCATTCCGGCACCTACAGTGGCCGGGGTATTGGGCATTGCCCTAATTACTGGATATCCCGGAAAAGCTCCTTCCAAACGTCCTATTGGTACTCCTGCTAAAATTGAAATTATCAAAGGCTTGTTTGTCAGGCGATCACTAACTTCTAAACTAGCTATAACCAGATCCAAGACCTGTGGTTTAATCGCCAATAACAAAACATCTCTCGCGGCTATTGTTTCCTGGTTATTGTCTGTTACCCTAACGCCGTATTGCTGATGCAAAGAATCCCGCCGTGACCTTTGCAGTTCGCTCACCAAAACTGTCTCGACAGAGTAAATTTTTTCAGTAAGAAGGCGGGATAGGATTGCTTCTCCCATTACCCCGCCTCCAATAATACCTAACTTGGCAGTCATGTTCTATCAACTAAAGTTTTCCACCATATATCTATCCAACAAGCACTTGATTACTGAGCGATTCGACTTGCTTCTGCTGACCAAGCTGGAGTAGGTGCGGTTTGTCTTGGAGTGCTTTTGGGGGCTGAGGAGGGAGCTTCATGTACAACTCCTGATTGAGTACTAACTTGAACGCAGCTTGGTGTAAACAGGAAAATGCTCTCCCCAATACGCTCTTGATGGCCGTCGATCGCGTAAGTACCGCCAGCGACAAAATCCACTGCTCTTTGAGCGTCATCAGGATCCATCACGTTCAAATTGAGAACTACCGAACGGCGCTCTCGCAATGCTTGAATTACTTGGGGCATTTCCTCAAAAGAACGCGGCTCGAAAACTACCACTTCTGAAATACCGTTGTTAACTCCTGGCATTCCAATCACATTACTCCTTATATTTGCTTCCATTTTGGTTTCCTCTGTTAAGTTCGATCTTACTGAATTCCTTCGGCGAACTGGATGCTCTTCTTCTTGGGCTACTTGAGAATGTTCTTGCTGATAATGATTTGGATAGTTTTCTCCATCCATTTCCTCATATTCATACTCTTCATATTCTTCCGCTTCATTTAAACCTACAAAGTCTTTTAGTTTCCCAAAAATTGAATTCATAGTTTACTTTCCTTCACAAGTCTAATTAATAATAGGTTCTCTTTCAGCAGGCAAAGCAGCTTATTTCTACTTGCTTTTGTCTTGGCAGGCAGTTCTCATCGCTTAGTTTTAATACTGTCTTGTGAAATCTAACACATTGAACATTTAAATTCATGCAAGTCCTAGAATTTGCCAAATTACGAACACAGGCAAGATGCCTGTGCCACGCAAAAATTTTCCCCGATCCATCGCACACAAATCAAATATTATGGTTCGAGGTTTCTCAGATTTACGCTAACTTTAGCTAATGTAGTTATTCCGATACTATTTTGCTAACTAATGCTAACAATGCACTCTGAAAGGAAGTCTCTCAGAGAGGGCGTATCTAACGCAGTCCCTTCCTTTTGAAGTTGAGTCCCCCCGAATAGGTGACCTAGCCTAGCACGAGTTTTATTGAATTATTCTGTGGTTTGAGACAGTTTTTCTAAATTACTTTACCCCGACTGATTTTAAAATTTCCGTATTTTCGCCATCTTGTCAAGATTCTATAAAGCTAATCATATATTTAAGATTTAATTTGGGATCTTTTCGCCCTTGGGATAAAGCGATCTCCCTTTGGATAAAGCGATCGCCCTTGGGATAAAGCGATCGCCTTTTGGATAAAGCGATCGCCCTTCATATAAAGCGATCTCCCTTCATATAAAGCGATCGCCCTTGGAATAAAGCGATCGCCCTTGGAATAAAGCGATCGCCCTTCAGATAAAGCGATCTCCCTTGGAATAAAGCGATCGCCCTTTGGATAAAGCGATCTCCCAATGGAATAAGCGATCGCACTTGGGATAAAGCGATCT
>JH611130.1 GCA_000252485.1 Prochloron didemni P4-Papua_New_Guinea
AATGGAATAAGCGATCACCCTTGGAATAAAGCGATCTCCCTTTAAATAAAGCGATCTTCCTTCGGATAAAGCGATCGCCCTTGGAATAAAGCGATCGCCCTTGGGATAAAGCGATCTCCCTTTGGATAAAGCGATCTCCCTTTGGATAAAGCGATCTCCCTTCGGATAAAGCGATCACTTACTGTACCTCATGAGTCAGAGAAACGCTATAATAGATAAAATCGTGCTATAACTCTCAAAAGCTGACGAATCAAAACGACTGAATTATTCGTTGATGTCAGTTGCACGAACCATTTAAACTCACTATATATATGAGCCATTGTTCAAATTTCTTCAAACAATCTTAAATAACTAATACCCTACTCTATAATAAAGCTTGATTTCAAATTCACTATAATTTTAATGCTTATTCATTCGACTTACTGCTTTTCAATAAAGTTAACAATTTGCTGATGAATGACTTCTTTTTTCTGTGTCCCATCTACTATCAAACATAAATCTTTATATTTGCCAAAAATGTTTTCGTAGGTTTGTCTTACTCTTAATAGTTTTGATTCTGTTTCATACACTTCCCTTATATAAAACCGATCCAATCTATCTAGAGACACTGAAATCGGGATATCCAGATATATTACCAGATCTGGATTAGGAAATCTTTGATTTAATTGCTTGACCAACTCAAATTCCGTTGTATTCTCAGAATTATAGGCTAGAGAAGAGAAATAATATCTCGTTGTAATAATGTAAAAATTATTGGCAATTAATTGGAAAACCCCGTCTATTTCATTATATAAATGGTCGTAACGATCCGCAGCAAATAAATAAGCCATTTGCCCATTAAATTTTTGGTAATCGTGACTAAAAAAAACTCTTTTTTTGAGAGTTTCCCTAATTAAATGTCCGATTGGACCACTGGAAGGTTCCGGACTAAGTACTGCTTGTTTTCCTTGAGAGATAAAATATTTTTTTAAAAGACTAGCTTGGGTGGATTTTCCCGAACCATCGATACCTTCAAAAACGATAAATTTTATTTTGTCCAATTTCGCCGCCAAATAAATAAGTTTGCTAAAAGGTTTTGCCAAGTACGATTGCGTTTGCGGCAATCGCTCTGCCATGAAAATACTGCTTGAGGTATTATCTGGGATAAAGTCAGATCAGGGAAACAGAGGAGTTTATCTAGTTTAATCTTCTGTCTAATTGCCAGAGAAAGCGCCCCGATTAACTCCCCAGCTCTAGAGCCAACAATAGAAGCACCCAAAATTTCATCATGAGAACCAATTACAAATTGACAAAACCCACTGGTCTTTGTCAAGAACTGAGCTAAAGGAAGGTTCTTAAAATATTCTCGTACTACTCTAACCTCCTTGCCATAATAACGTCCTGCTTGGGTGGCTGTCATTCCCACTCGGGCAACTTGAGGATCAGTAAAAATCACCCAAGGAACACTATTATAGTCTACCTTAAATAAAGGAACAAATAAAGCATTTTTGACAGCAATATCAGCTTCATAACAAGCAATATGAGACAAAGGATAGCCGCCCACAACATCACCACAAGCATAAATGTTTTGGTTAGTGGTTTGCATTTTCTCATTAATTAGAATGCCATCTTTTCCCAACTGTACACCCACCCCTTCCAAGTTTAAACCTTCAACATTAGGTTCTCCGACTTTTGCCATGACTATCTCGTCTGATTCCAGTGCCTGGGTTCCCGCTTGCACCCACTTTTTCCCTTCAATTTCTTTTACTTGAATCACTGGTGCCAGTGTCATAATTTTTACGCCCTCTGCTTCTAGCTGGGCTTGAATTGATAGGGAAACTTCCGGATCTTCTTGAGGTAATATGCTCTTATGCTCCACTAGCATAGTTACATTCTTCCCGAGACGAGCAAAACTTTGAGCCAATTCCAAGGCGCTGGGAGTTCCGCCCGCGACAATCAAGTTCTCAGGAAAGGACAGTAAATTATCATCAGTCCAAAGAGAAAGGGGAGTGAGATAGCCAATTTCTTCCAGTCCCAACTTATAGGGTATTCTCGATACACAACCAGTCGCAATTAAATAAGAGCGAGCTCGTAGTCGCCTATCTTTGGTAATTAAGGCTAGATCGGGAAAGCGAGAAAACTCGCTTTGAGCTATAACAATATCCACTCCCAAATTCCCTAATCTTGCTAGAGAATCTCCTTGGGCTATTGCAGATAAAATCAGTTTTGTTCCTGAGCGTACTTCAGCTAAGTTTAGACTAGTTCCCAGATAATCAACCCCAAACTCAGGAGTGTATTGGTGGTATAAATTGGCAACCCTCGTGAGACTGAGGTTGTTAATTTCCTGATGTGCTACTGGCTTTCCTACTAAAGCTACTCTCGCATTGAAAGAGTTGGCGACGAGAGCAGCATAAATACCTTCTGGACTTGCTCCTATGACGATTAAGTCGTATTCCACTGGCATAATCTTAATCAGAAAAAGGAAATATTGTCCTCGGGTTCCAAATCCTTGCACAGATCAGCAAAAAATTTTGGAACCATAGGCGTTGACGACGAAAGGGTCTGTTCAATCTGCCCTAATCCTCAAGAGATAGTATTATTTTTTAGGAGCAACCATCTCTTTAAACAGCTTTCCAGCAGAAAAAGCAGGTACTTTAGTAGCTGGAATTTCCATTTTATCTCCAGTCTTGGGATTGCGACCCTCGCGAGCCTTCCGCTCCCGAGACTCAAAAGAACCGAAACCAACCAAAGTTACTTTATCTCCTTCTGACACTGCTTCCATTATTGTTTCAATGGCGGCAGTAATCACTGCATCTGCTTGCTTTTTGGTAACAGTTGTTTTATTGGCGACTTGATCAACTAATTGGCCTTTATTCATCCAAAATCTCCTTTGTTGCCTATTTGTTTTATCTTTCCCCTTCAGCTCTTTGTCCCAGAGCCTCAGAGGCGAACCCAAGTTCGGTGATTTTTCGCAAGTAATCGCTGAAATACCGTTAGACTCAAAGTTTTACTGCAATATTCTAAGCTCTACTTTCCCAATCTGGAGCGCTAATACCTTGAATTTATTGAGATTTGAAGAATTTTTTTTCTCATTGCTGCTGGCTTGAGACTAATAAACTCTTGATTTCCATTGGCTGATGATGGTGTTACGGGGAACCGTTGGGAACTTGTACTCCTTGCTGTCGCAGGATTTGACTTGCTTCACGTCCAGGAACGTAATTATAGCCAAACCCGGAACTGTCTGAATCATCGATAATTTGAGGTGTCACCAACACAATTACTTCATTGCGGTCATTGTCTCGCTGAGTACTTCTAAACAAAGCACCCAACAGGGGGATATCACCCAAAATTGGCACTTTAGCAACTGTTGTGGTGTCTCTTTCCTGGATGATGCCCGAAAGAATCAGAGTTTGAGCATCTCGCAGGCGAATTAGTCCTGAATTCAATTCCCGGATGTTCAGTAAAGTCAATTCATTGATTTGACCGGCACTACTAAAATCTTGGGTAGTTGCTGGAGCGGTTACTACTGGACTGACGGTGAAATTGATAAAGCCATTGTCATCAATTTTTTCGATGTTGATCGTCAGATTTAAACCTGCCTCGCGAATTACTGGGGTAACAGTTCTTATATTAGTTTCAGTGTCTATCTCGCTGTTAATACTGCCGATCACCTCTTGCACTAATTTGACCGTAGCTTCCTGACCCTCTTGCACTACCAAGGTGGGATCCGTGAGAATCTTGGCATTGCCACTGATGATCCGAGCTTCCAAGCTAGCTAAGAATTTTGTGGGAAACTGGAAGAGCGAGGGAGGTTCAAAAGTAACAATTCGTCTTTCCGTATCTAGCCCCATATCCCCAGTAGTATCCCGATCCTGGATTGTAATGTCCGAAACTCCTGGTTGAAATGGATTATCATTAGTCCCGAAGTTAGGACGAGCAAAAGGAAAGTTTGGATCCTGATTGATTTCTCCAAAAGGGGCATCTTGAGGGTTGTCGAAAAATGGCTCCAACTCAGCACCAGGAACATCAAGAGGAACAACTGCTGGGGCAAATCGACTGCTAGCAGCGACATCTGATGTGGGGGGATTAACTCCTCCGTAGTTAAAGAAAGCATTACCGCCATCGCTGACAAAAAACCCATCTCCAGAGCCAAAGGAAAAGCTGGCATCAAATCGATCATCGTTTGATAGATTAACATCAATCACTTTGACATTGACTGCCACCTGACGGCGACGAACATCCATTTGCATTAAGAAAGAAGTAGCTATTTCAATTTTGCGACCAGAACCTACCATGGTGAGAGAGTTATTGCGGTCATCCGTTGTGACTGTTAATCCTTGAAGTAATAAAGGTGCTGTGGAATCTTCAGGTTGATTGACAGTAATTGGTCTTAGCTCTGCTGGTTCCTCTCTTCTCTGAACAACCCTGCCGGTTGTGGGATCGGTAATTTCAGTAATTGGGGTTACCAATTGTTGCACTGCTGCTCCGTGGCTAGCTAGTACACTAGCTACAGCAGAGGCACTGGCTTGATTGAGCCGGAAAGTGCGGGTCATCAAATTTCGAGCTGCTTGGGGCAACTGATAACCAACATATAAGATTCTTCCCTGGCGATTTGCTTCCAAGCCGGAAACTAGCAGTACAGAATTAAAGATGTCTTGAACGGACTCGTTTTCTAAATCCAAGGTAACAGTCCTATTTGTTTCTTTCCCCTCATCACTGAAGATAAGATTGAGATTCGCAGAACGAGCAAGGATGCCTAGTACTTCTTCCACTGGAGCTTCTCGCAATAGCAAACGGGGTACTCTAGCAGCAGTTCCAAGATTGATAATTTCCGGAGTTGAATCGATGTTAGAGACAGCTATATCTCCCAATGGTGGAGCAACAGCTCTGGGTAAAGGGGATGGGGTTGTGATTATTGTTGGTTGTTGATTTTCCTGCCCCACCGATGTCTGACTGTCTTCAATAATAATTTCTGGATTAGTAATTAATGGAATGGGTTGTTCTGAAGTTTGAGCAATTTGTAGTGGTTGCTCTATCTCATTAATTCCTGATTGAAGTTTAACGCCCGTTATGGGAGTCGTGTTGGCTCTTGCTGGTTTTATTGTTAGGAGCATTACTGCTGCCCCAATTATTAGCTGACCACAATATTTTTTCATTGTTCACTCCTCAATTTTACTCCACCGAATCTTAAACCCAAGTCCAATGTGAATCTAGCTCAGCTGTTCTAAGATTAGATGGGCCTGCTTGCTTAGTTGGAAACTTACACTCTTGTTACTTACCAGGTTATTCTTCTTTGGCTACTTTACTTTCACCTAAGGGTATGAGAGCCTCTACTGTAAAGTTAGTTGTTAATAGTGTTTCCCCTTGAGAAACTACTTTTTCTCCATCCAATAGTAAAGTAGGTCTTTCTGTTACTTTAGAGTTGAAGTCTTTAACCACCAACAAAGATTGCAGTCGCTCTATATTTCTCATGATTGACTTAGTCTGTTCAAAAGTCCCTTGCATCTGCAGATTATATTCCTGGCGTTTCAGTTTTCCGTTGACTCCTTTACCCAAAGAACCATCTCTAACTACTTTTTCTCTACCGACAGGATTAAAGGTTAGTAACTGAGCTTTTCTTCCTTCGATAAAACCATTGAGATCGATTAACAAAGTGTCCAAGTTATTTTCACCAGCCCACATTTCTTCTAATATTTTTGGTTTGATACTTTGAGCTTTTCGTACTTCTGACTCCAGTTTTCTCAGTTGTTCTTCAAGTTCTTCTTCTCCTTGTATTTTAGCCTGTTTCTCTATTTTGTTAGTTACAAGGGTTTGATAATTTTGTAGAACTGGCAACCCAAAAGACACGAATATATATGCCGAGCCTAACAAACCGATAATAGCAAAAGTTATTCCGCTTACTAAGGGCGTAAAAGTAATACCAAAAGCAACAGGATAACTAGTATCTTCTTCTAGTTCGTTCTCGTCGTTAGGGGTAAAGTTATCAGCAAATGTCATTTTTAGATCAATCCTTTCTCCTGAAGAATTTCGAGCCGCTGTAGCAAGCCTACAGCACCTTTGCGCTGTAGCTCTTGGAGTAGGTCGGAGGCAGGTGTTTTACTCAACTCGGCTTCAATTTGGTATTCCACTACTTTTGGTAGCTCAACTGTAATTTGTGTTCCTTGTCCCGCCGATTGACTATATTGTAATTGGGTTAGGTTAGAAGCTAAATTAGCACTTTCTAAGTGTATTGTCTGGGCTTGCAAAAATTGTGAGTTTTTTAACGTGAGTAGGAAATCGGCGACATCTTCATATGAAGCTGCTATTCCTGAGATGGTCAAAAGACCGGATTTATTTTGTTCTATAGAGTCAATTTGAACTCTAATAGGAGTGCGATCGCTAATGTCTTGCAATATTGCAGACCAAGGTTTTATCTGATCGATGACAGAGATTAATGCCGAGGATTCCTGCTCTATTTTCTTAGCTTCTCCTTCAAGTTTTTTGATTTTTTCTCTTTTAGCTTCTAAAGATTTGATTTCTCCCTCAATCTCTTGAATCTCTTTTTGGATTGTAGCTGTTTTGTTTTTAACAATAAACAACCAGGTCAGTGTGATCATTGGTAACAGCAACATAGCCACAACTCCGCCAATCAGGGGAACCGTTTCCCCAACTTCCATATTGAATTGCTTGGTTTTGACTGCAGGTTGACCTGAACCGCTATCTAAACCCCGGTCTTTGAGAAAATTTACATCTAAATTATACATTAGTTAGACCTCACGTAGTCCTAAACCGAGTACAGTTCCTAATCCCGGTCTTTGCGCGATGGGAATTTCTTCATTTACTTCCAAGGAAAGAGAAGTTATTGGATCTATCTGCATCGTTGGTAAGCTCAATCGCTTAGTAAAAAATTCATCTAGCTGTCCAATTCCCCCTCCTGGACCTGCTAGCAATAATTGGGCTACTTCTATATCATCGCTCTGATTTAGATAAAAATCGATGGAACGACCTAGTTCGTCTGTCAACTCTCCTAAAACTCTCAATAAAGCTGCCATTTCTGGATTAATCGATGTTGCACCAGTACCGCTACTTTGAGCAGGCAGATCGGGAATTGTCATTCCCTGGAGTAATTCAATATTTCTGGAGGGGGGTAAATTCATTGCTCGGGAGAGAGCTGTTTGTAGTTGGTAAGTGCCAATGGGTATGCTCCGGGAAAACTGTGGGACTCCTTCTACAATGATAGCAATTTCCGTACTATCAAATTCCAGATCCACTAGCACTACTGCTTCTGTAGAACCAAATGGACGCAATTGCTCTCTAATGGTTCTAATCAGAGCAAAGCTATTAATCTCTAAAACATCTATCTGTAAACCAGCTTGAAGAAAAGTGTCCAGATACAGATCGGTAATGTCTCTTTTGGTTGCTACTAGCAGTACGTTTACTTTTTCTATTCCGTCCTCATCTACAAAATAACCTAGCTTTTGATAATCTAAATCTACTTCCTCCCGAGGATAGCGTAAGTAAAGGTCTGCTTCTTGGTTGAGTACCACATCGCGCAACTCTCTATCGTCTAATTCTGCAGGAATAGGGATGATTTGCATAATTGCTTCTCGCATCGGCACTGCAGTCGCCACTCTCGTTGACTTAATACTATTACTCGCCAAGGTATCTTGAATTAGTTCAGCTATTGCTGGTGCATCAGCAATTTTTCCTTCCTCAAACATTCCTTCTGGGACTTCTACCGAACAATTGACTACCAGTTTATATTGCTGTTTTAACTTCTGCAGTTGAACGATATTGATCCGTTCTGGCGCAAGTTCGATGCCGATCCCATTGGTGTTTCTTCCCAATAAACTGGTTAAACGAGCTAACATAAATTTTTCCCCTAAGGCAAAATAGCAGATTGAGGAGCGAATTCGGTAATCAAGATCTAATTTAACTTATTTTTCCCTTTTATATATTAAATAAAATCCAAGGCGATCTTTGCCAAGGGATTATGACGCTTGTGACAAGCTCAGAATATTGCAGGCTTTCATGGGTCGCTTTTTTCGAGACTAGCCTATTATACATCGTGATTGTTTAACTATGTACCAATAAACTCTCGACTACCAATCAATTTCCCAGCTTAAAGCCTCTGGATACTTCCTGATCGAATCTATAGCAATGAGCAATGAACAATTAACAATTAACAATTAAGAGTTCGTGCAGAAAAATGCCCCTTTCGCTTTGTACAAAGGTGATGCAGCAGATGCAGCACTTTTGTAAAACAATGTAGCATGTAACGACACCAGCGCGAAGCGCTATAAAGTGAATTGTTCTATGTAAGTTTTTTTTGTATCATAGGATTTCCAAGATTGTTAAATACGATCGCATTATTTAACAATTCTTAAAAATCTGGTCTTTTGGGAAAAATAATCGGCTGTAAAAAGCTTTTCTAGCTGGCTTTTTAGCCTTGGGTCATGTTAGTCAAACAAATCGACTCTTCTATTGTCCAGTCTGGAAAAAAAGAAAATAGAAGTAATTGTTGATACAGAATTTTACCTAGGCTTTAAGTTACCTTAAATTAAAGTTTACATAATCTATACTAGAACATGAAATAATGCTAGACTGAAGTAGCAGGCAGTACTAGCTTGATTATAGCTTGGAAATGGATGTTGTGGCTGAAGGTATTGAGACTATAGCTCAATTGGAAAAACTACAACTACTGGGATGCGATTTGGGTCAAGGATATTTTTTCTCTAAGCCCCTCAATAGCGAAATGACTACTAAATTTCTGACAGAGGGAGCTTTTCAGATGGATTTTAATATGGGATTTTCTCCCAGTATTAAGGCAGCATTGATGTTAGAGCTAAGTAGAATAGAGATGTGGAAAAACAAAGGTTCTCAGGCCGATATAAGTAGCCAAAATTAGCGAAAATCTTGTCTGTACAAATTGGCTAAAGGCAAACAAGATAATATAAATAAATATAATCGAATAAATCCCTGCTATGGTTAGTTATCAGGATGTGGCACAAGCAGGCGCTCGCGCTCTAAAGATCGTCTCTAAAACTCCCGTTTTCACCAATACTACTGTAAACCAATTAACTGGGAGTAAAGTTTTTTTTAAGTGTGAAAATTTCCAGCGCACTGGTTCTTTTAAATTTCGGGGAGCATACAACGCTCTTGCTCAATTATCTCCTGAAGAAAAACAAGGGGGAGTGCTGACTTATTCATCGGGTAATCATGGACAAGCTCTAGCTTTAGCAAGCCAACTTTTAGGCATTAAAGCTACCGTCATTATGCCAGAAGATGCGCCAGCAGTTAAAATTGCTGCCAATAAGGGATATGGGGCTGAAGTAATCCTTTACAACCGCCAAAATTGGCGGCGAGAAGAATTAGCCACTAAAATAGCTGGAGAAAGAGGTGCAGTTATTATTCCTCCTTACGACCATCCCCATATTATTGCTGGACAAGGAACTGCAGCGAAAGAATTAATTGAAGAAGTGGGAGAGTTGGATATTTTGTTGATAAGTTGTGGCGGTGGAGGTTTGCTTTCTGGCTGTGCCATAGCTTCTAAAACTCTATCTCCTCAATGTCGGGTTATTGGGGTGGAACCGGAATTAGGAGATGATGCTACTCGCTCTTTTTACAGCCAGAGCTTGCAAACTGTTAGCAATCCTAATACTATTGCTGATGGCGCGAGAACTCCCTCTTTGGGTGAGATTACTTTTCCCCTGGTTTTGCAATATGTTGATGACATGGTAACTGTGTCCGATACAGCTATTGTTAGCACCATGTATTTTATTTGGGAAAGGTTGAAAATTGTGGTGGAACCCACGGGAGTGTTGGGAGCTACTGCTTTATTGGAAGGTATTGTTAATGGAAAGGGAAAGAAAGTTGGAGTTATTATTACAGGTGGAAATGTAGATTTAAAACAAATAGGGCAGCTTTTTGTTTAAACATTTTTCTATTCGTTGTTCATTGCTGATTGTTCATTAATTAAGGGTGAGCAGAAATTGATAAAACAGTGATTCTACCGCCACCAGGTCGATAGCACCAAAAGACCCGGAAGGCGGCTGGTGTTTTATTCTCTACATAGGCTCTTTAATATCCTCTCCTTCAGGACCAGATAAAGAAACGTATTTGTGGGTCTTAAGAGAGGGGTGACGCAAGTTAGTAGACATCAACCCCAAAGTTTTCAAGACTTTCTTATACTTCTTTGGCTCAGATTCTTGAAGATTTGTTAACGATTTTTCTGCTTCTGGTTGGAATTCTAACTGAAACTGCACTAATCTTCAATCTCCAAGTCTGCATATTGACAAAAGTACCCTAAGAAGCGACCTTCACCAACTACAGCTTGTTGAATCCCTCTTTGCAGGGCAGCCAGCGCTTCGGGGTTGCGCCACAGCCATAATTCTGTCTCGGGTATTTCCAATACTGGATCGAGCAGTATTTGCCCCGCATCATTCATCATGACTCGATAATTTTTTCTTTACCTTCATTTCCTAGCGTTAAACGACCTTGGTTATCTGTTTTAGCTGTTTCTTTGATAATCCGGAAGTTTTGGTTTGCTATCATAGAGATAATATTCAACAAGGTAAGTAATTGGGAGTTGCGCTCAATCTACTTCAATAATAACAATGCTTGGGCTGAAAACATTGCCTTTTCTTAATTTTTTGTAATAGTTATTAACTCTCAAAAATATCTAACTGCTCGGACATCTGTCTGCTGCCCTTGTTCCCCTTCTGGGCCTTGTCCTGAGAGTTGCGGAAGGGGGGTTTGTGTGGCTGAATACCTTGACGTAAGCCTAAGGCGATTTTGCTGTGCTTCTCAATCTGTCCCATGACCTGTTTGGCTCGATCTATAACTGTGGCGGGCAAACCGGCCAAACGCCCTGCTTCGATGCCGTAGGAACGGTCTGCACCTCCCGGACGCACTTGATGCAAAAAGACAATTTCTTCGGGCAATTCCTTGACAGTTACTTGATAATTTGCTACATTTGTAAGAATAGATGCTAATTCGTTTAGTTCGTGATAGTGGGTCGCGAAAATCGTTCGGGAGCGAATTTCTACTGCTAAATATTCTGCTACTGCCCAAGCAATAGAAAGACCGTCAAAGGTAGCGGTTCCTCGCCCAATTTCATCTAGCAAAACTAAGGATTTCTCGGTAGCGTGATTGAGAATGTTAGCTGTTTCATTCATTTCTACCATAAAGGTGGATTGACCGGTGGCTAGGTCGTCTACCGCTCCCACTCGGGTAAAAATGCGATCGCATATGCCCAATTTTGCCTTACTAGCTGGGACAAAACTTCCAGTTTGAGCCATTAATTGAATCAAACCCACTTGTCTTAAATAACAACTCTTGCCGCTAGCATTGGGTCCGGTGAGAATAATTAAATCTGGTTGATTTTCATCCAAATCTTCTTCAATTTCAGATCTTAATTCCTGTCCCATATAAGTAGAATTAGGAACAAAGAAACCTGCTGGAAGAGACTTTTCCACCACGGGATGACGACCGTCAAGAACTTCAATTTCCCTTCCTGGTAAGATGTCTGGACGGCAGTAACCTTGATAAACGGCTAATTCTGCTAAACTGGACAAAACATCGATCGCCGCTACTGCTTTAGATATATTTCTAATTTCCTGCGCTTGAGTTCCTACTTCCGCTCTGAGAGCGGCAAAAATTTCGTATTCCAAGCGATTAAGGTCTTCTTTCGCCGTTAAAATCCGGGTTTCCCTCTCCTTTAACTCCGAGGTAATATAGCGCTCCTCACTAGTTAAAGTCTGTTTGCGCAGGTAATTAGCAGGAGCTTTATCAGCTTGGGAGCGAGGTAGACTGAGATAGTAACCGAAGGTCTTATTGTAACCCACCTTCAACTTGCTGATTCCCGTGCGCTCTCTTTCCGTTACTTCCAGATTAGCCAACCACTGTTTATCCTCTTCTGACAGTCGCCGCATTTCGTCTAATTCAGCATTAACTCCATCCCTAATTACTCCCCCTTCCTTAAGATGAATGGGAGGATTTTCTACCAGTTGCTGGATGACAATTTTGCCTAACTCTTCTAATTGAGGGGGTACTTCTTGTAATGCTTTTAAATAGGGTGCAGAACCTAAATTGGCTAATTGAGCCAATCGGCTTAAACGCACCAAAGATTCAGCCAGAGACAGCAAGTCTCTCGGTCGCGCCGTTCCCGAACCAACCCGACCAGTCAACCTTTCTAAATCGTAAATGCTTCGCAATAGTTGGCGCAGGTCTTCCCGCAACTCGGTATTTTGCACCAGTTCCTCAATAGTGTCCTGTCTGGCGCTAATACCTTTGGCATCAATTAAAGGCTGTAATAACCAGCGGCGCAAGGCTCTTCCTCCCATGGCGGTATTGGTGCAGTCCAGAGCCCAAAGAAGAGAACCTTGGAGTTTGCCATCTCGCACAGTTTGGGTAATTTCCAGGTTCCTTCTGGTTTGGTGGTCGAGGACGAGGAAATCTTCAGTGCCGTAAGTACGCAGGGGTTGAAGGGGAACGGGATTGGCTTTTTGAGTATCTTCAATATATTCTAACAAGCCCCCAGCAGATCTAATTGCCAAAGTGAGGTGTTCGCAACCCATTCCTTCTAAAGAACTAACTCGGAAAGTTTCTAGCAAGCGTTGTTTGGCTTCCACTAGGGTAAAAGGTGTGGGGGAACGGAGGGCATAGCAAAAACAGTCTGGGAGGCATTCCGGGAGGTAAGAGGATTGTTCTCCCGGTCGGAGGATAGCATTGAGATCGGATGTATTGCTGGGTACATTGCTGGGAAAGAGGACTTCCGCCGGTTGCAAGCGCATTAATTCTGCTGTGAGAGCTTCCAGTTCTTCTCCTTGGGTAGTGTAAAATTCTCCGGTGGAAATGTCGGCGTAGGCTAAACCCCAACGAGACCTGGCAATAACTGTTGCGGCGAGGAAATTATTGCGACGGGGGGAGAGCATTTCGTCATCGGTTAAAGTGCCAGGGGTGAGGAGTTTCTGTACTTCTCGTTTGAGGATCCGCTTTTCTGCTAGAGCTACTGCAGCATCTTCTACTTGGTCGCAAATGGCTACGGAGAAGCCTTTTTCTACTAAGAGCCTGCTGTAGCGTTCCACGGCGTGAGCGGGAACTCCGGTCATAGCTACTCGACCGATACCTTTGCCTCCCTCCTTGCTGGTACGAACTAGTTCTAATTCTTCCGATATGGTTACTGCATCTTGGAAGAAGCACTCGAAAAAGTCTCCTACTCGGTAGAGGAGAAGAGCGTTGGGATATTGTTTTTTGACTTCCACGTAGTGGCGATACATGGGAGAGAGCTTATCCGTATCTAGCCCCCGATAGTCTTCATGGGGTGCGCTCCTGGTGGCTATTTCTGGGGCTTTCGGTTGGCTCATCTTTATCAATTAAGAATAAACAATAGACAATCCTCAATTATAGAACCACGGCGCAAAATTCAACTGCTTTGAGTTGTTTTTTCTTTTGATTCCAGCACTCTTAGTATTTTACTAACATTATCGTTCAATTCATGTTTTCCACTAACAGCAATAGAAGTTGTTTATCTTTATGGGAAAATTTTATATTTTTTTAGAGCGTGTTTGAAAAGTCTTGGGATTAGAAAAGAAACCGGGTTTCTATGTCGATAGATTAGAGACTGAGTATTATTGCGATCAGAAGATTTTTGGGAAAATCCTTGATAGCTACTCTATCGATAGATTAAGGACTGAGTATTGTTGCGAGCGGAAATTGAATTTTTGGGGAAAATCCTTGATAGCTACTCTATCGATAGGTTAGGGACTGAGTATTATTGCGAGCGGAAATTGAATTTTTGGGAAAATCCTTGATAGCTACTCTATCGATAGATTAGGGACTGAGTATTATTGCGAGCGGAAATTGAATTTTTGGGGAAAATCCTTGATAGCTACTCTGTCGATAGATTAGAGACTGAGTATTGTTGCTCAGGAGAAAAGTTGACGAATGTACCGCAGGACTTACGCCAATAAGCCTAGAAACCGGGTTTCTCGTCGGGATAAAACGGCTAAAATCCAGAGTTTTAGTTCAGAAACCCGGTTTCTGCGTAAGTCCTATAGTTGACGAATGTACCGGATTATTTTGGGCAACATTCCCCATTATTAAGGTACAGATCCAATGAGTATTTGTTTCGGCAGCTTGTTGCTATTATCTGGATTTCTTTTCCTTTCTCTGAAACACTTGATTGCGATATAATAACACATATCGCTCTGTGCGATAAGACCCCCTGGGGAAGTTTCTCATTTTTATTTGGGGCAGTTCGACTACGCTCACTGACCGCGGAGTCGAACTGCACTGCAAGGCGTGGAGCGTACCTCAGTAGCTATCAACTCGACAATCATCTGAAAATTGACAACAAGCTAAAAACCAAGAGTAACAAGGCTCAAGAAAGTTTCTGCCATAATAGCCCAGATGTTCGTCACGAATTAAATTTTGAATTTTGAATTTTGAATTTTGAATTCGACCGTCCGGAGCTATCAACTATCCACTATCAACTATCCACTATCAAATGACTTCAGTTTCCCAATGCTTCCAGTCTCTCAAAGAGGCCAATAAATGCGCTCTCATCCCCTTTATAACTGCTGGCGATCCGGATTTAGCCACCACGGCCCAAGCTCTCCATATCTTGGATCGCTCCGGTGCGGATATTATTGAACTGGGGGTTCCCTACGCCGACCCTCTGGCAGACGGTCCTACTATACAAGCCGCCGCTACTAGGGCTTTACAACGAGGAGTGAGTTTAGATGATGTTCTCGGGATTGTCCAAGAAGTTTCGGTGGATATCCAAGCGCCCATCGTTCTCTTCACCTACTACAATCCTATCTTTTACCGAGGTATTGAAGTTTTTCTGGAACAAATCGTTGCGGCGGGGGTTAAAGGCTTGGTGGTTCCTGACTTGCCCCTGGAAGAAGCCCAAACTATTCTGGAACCAGCAGCAAAATTGGGCATTGAATTAACTTTATTGGTGGCTCCCACTACTCCCAAAGAACGGATTGAGGCGATCGCCCAACAATCGAAAGGTTTTATCTATCTGGTCAGCGTTACTGGAGTAACGGGAATGCGCACCCAAGTAGAAAGTCGAGTGCAAGATTTATTAGCCAGTTTGCATGAAGCCACTGACAAGCCTATTGGGGTGGGTTTCGGCATTTCCCAGCCAGAACAAGCGAGACAGATTAAAGCTTGGGGTGCGGATGCAGTAGTGGTAGGTAGCGCTTTTGTCAAGCGTTTGGCCGCAGGAACTCCAGAAGAAGGTTTGAAAGAAATTGGTGAGTTTTGTCGTAGTCTGAAGGAAGCAATAAGTTAATTTGTTGTTTGTTGTTTGTTGTTTGTTGTTTGTTGTTTGTTGTTTGTTGTTTGTTGTTTGTTGTTTGTTGTTTGTTGTTTGTTGTTTGTTGTTTGTTGTTTGTTGTTTGTTGTTTGTTATTTGTTGTTTGTTGTTTGTTGTTTGTTGTTTGTTGTTTGTTGTTGGAAATTAATTTCATCTTGTAGACATTGATTTAATATTGTAGGGTGGGCATCGCCCACCACAACCCCCAATATAAACAAACAAATAGCAGATAAAGGACAGTTTATTTTTCGTAGAAACCCAACAGCACTGGTTGTTGTTGTAAAGTTAGCAAAAAATGAGTGAGAATAAAGAAATAGAATTTGAACGAGGTAGCGGAAATATTTATGCGGATCTAGGTTTGGCTTGTGCTGAAGAATTATTAACAAGATCCAAAATTGGATTTTATATCTATCAGATTCTTAAACAGCGTGATTTAAAAGAACGAGAAATAGCTACTTTGTTGAATATTTCTGAACTAGAAGTTTCTCATTTAATAAATGGACATTTTAGCCATTTTACAACCGAGCGATTATTAGTGTTTCTCCAATGTCTTAATATGAAAGTAACTATTTCAATTGCGCCTCATCAAGATGGTGAAGCTTTTCACAAAGTTGTTTATACTGCTTCGTAGTAGCTTCGTAGTAGGGTGGGCATCGCCCACCAAAACCTCCAATATAAACAAAGATTTTGGTAAAAAAACCGGTTTCTAATACGGGTGTTGTTAAAAGTTTCTTTATTATCAATTAAGATTTTGTAATAATATCCGCTAAATCAAACTAAAATTTTCTTAAAAAATCTGCTAAAGTAAAGTTAACAATCAAGAAAAAAGCTAGAAAAAATTAATGAAAGAATCGATTCAAA
>JH611131.1 GCA_000252485.1 Prochloron didemni P4-Papua_New_Guinea
AAAATACAGAAGTAGTCAGTTTAGCAATCCTAGGAGATGACAACAATTGGTGGAAGCCCAAAAACCATCACTACAGTCGTTGGGGTTGCAAACTGAATTTCCAGTTCCCGGTGGTCAAACTGCTAGATTATCAAAAGAATTGGTCAGCTTTAACAGCAAGTCGCAATCCTTTTGCTATCATGGTGATGGCACATCTGAAAACGAAAGCAACCCGAAACAATGCCTCAGAAAGATTCAGCAGCAAATTAAGTATAATCAGAGGACTGTATGACGGAGGTTATAGCAAGGAACAAATTCTGCAGTTATTTCGGTTAGTTGATTGGATGATGACTTTACCGAAAGAGTTAAGGTCAAGGTTTAATTATGAAGTGAGTAGCATAGAGGAGGAAAAGAAAATGCCTTATATTACCAGTATTGAAAGATTGGGAATTGAACGAGGAATTGAACGAGGAAATTTACAAACTCAAAGGCAATCAATTATTGAGGTTCTAGAGATAAGGTTTGCTGAGGTACCTTCCGAATTAACTGCAGTTCTCAATGGGATAGAGGATTTGGAATTTTTGAAGCAGCTTCATAAACGAGCTGTTACGGTAGCTTCGGTGGAGGAATTACAACAGTTAATTACTCAAAATGATGGAGAAAATTAAGATTTAAGTAGAAAAATTTTTTTAGATTATCCCGTGGGTTTAGAAACCGGGTTTCTTCTATTATTTTAGGAATTAATGCTGAAATTGTGGACAGAAACCCGGTTTCTTGAGTATTGCCTTTTTAGATTATATTGTAGGTTGGGTTGAGGTCACGAAACCCTTCGACTACGCTCAGGGCAGGCCCAACAAGACCAGGAAACTTGTGTTGGGCGCTCCCTGAGTAGTAGGGTGGGCATCGCCCACCAAAACCCCCAATATAAACAAACAAATAGCAGATAAAGGATAGTTTAACAATCCTAAAGATAGATTGTTTTGTTATTTACTCCTTTTAATTGTTCATTGTTAATTGTTCATTGCTCATTGCTATATGTAAGAAACAACCAGCTTTTTCTAACTCCCGAATAAACTGTTTGCGTTTCATATTTCCAGTACGAGTTCTTTGACTTCTACGCCCACTGGTGCAGACTCTTCCTCTTCTCTCATTAGTTCATAAGCATCCCGAATATTTTCCTTTAGCTCTTCAAGAGTTTCTCCTTGACTAAATACACCGGGAATCCCTCTCAAACGCCCCACTAACCAACCATCATCTTGCCAATATTCTAATATAAATGATTGTGACATAGTTACTCCTCAACTGAAGATTAGTTGTTTGTTGTTTGTTGTTGGTTGTTTGTTGTTGGAAATTAATTTCATATTGTAGACATTGATTTAATATTGTAGGGTGGGCATTGCCCACCACAACCCCCAATATAAACAAACAAATATAGCGCTACGCGCAATTCAAAATTCAAAATTCAAAATTCATTCAGAGGCTATGACTAGGTTTCAGGCTTTATTAATGTCCTAACCTAAATGCGTAGTGCTATAGCAGATAAAGAATAGTTTATTTTTCGTAGGTTGGGTTGAGGTAACGAAACCCTTCGGCTACGCGGCCCCTGAGGGTCGTCGAAGGGCAGGGCAGGCCCAACAAGACCAGGAAACCGTTTTATCCCCCTAAATCCCCCTTCGTAAGGGGGACTTTTAACATAGAACTGTTTCCCTATCTGTAAAAGATATCGAACTATTATTGTATCTGTAGCATTCTTTTTCATATTTCATATAAAATAAAGATATTGCTGGAAAGAAACCCGGTTATCTTACCCTATCGATAGAGAGTTTATTGGATCTAAATTTATAGCGCTTCGCTCCTAAAGTGTCGTTACATGCTACATTTTTTTATACAAAAGTGCTGCATCTGCTGCATCACCTTTGTACAAAGGAAAAGGGGCATTTTTCTTATTAACCTCTTAATTGTTCATTGTTAATTGTTCATTGCTCATTGCTATAATTACCAATACCCTCGCACAAACACCTATCTTCTTATTTCACATTAGGATTTGGGAGTTCAAGCAACTGCAAAATCGGTGTGTTTTCTCAGTTCCGGTGATTTGAAAGCAAGAACAATGCGCTCTTTGGGAATACCTGCTTCTAGTAGTTCCCTGGCAATGCCATCTTCCGTCCCATCCCGATGAATCCAGATTTTGTTTTGGATAATTTCTAGATGAATGATACAGCCGTGAACTTGCCGCACTCCCTCCCAACCAACTATCATTAATAAGTAGCGATCTCGATGGCGATCGAATACACTGTGTCGCTCAATTTCTCCGTAGGAATAAGGAATTGCTGCGTATTCTGAAATAATTTTTTCAATAATCTGTCGGTCTTGTTCTAAGGTATCCATTTAACAATATCCTCCGCTAAGATATCGAAAACTAAAAGACGAACTCGATTGTTTTCTAACAAAAGCTTCCCCAGGGGTTCTTCAAACAATCCACTGGCAACCTCTTGGGATACTGCCAAAAAAAGCTCTCGATCGGGTTCAACTTGGGCGAGAACGTCATAATATACAGTATACTGACCGATCGCTTTTTCCAGATCGTTCATTTCCGACAAACCGGTGAAACTCTTAATTTCAACTGCTATTTTCCGTTCTGCTCTTTGAGCTGCTAAGAGTTGCTCTGCGCCCAAGTCAACGTACATATCTTTCTTTCCCCATTTTAAACTGAGGGGATCATGGGTAATTGTCCAATTATCTTTGATGAGAGCATTTTTGACACAATCGTGGTAGGTATCTTTGGCTGGCATATCTCTTCTTTAGTTAGTATAGTGTATATAGTATTTTTATTGCATTACAATGAGACAAAAATGTTTATATACTTTAATGGACATTTTAGCCATTTTACAACCGAGCGATTATTAGTGTTTCTCAAATATCTTAAATAGATTGAGGTTATCCCGTGGGTTTCCAAACCGGGAATATTCCCAAATTTCAGCATTAATCCCTAAAATAATAGGAGAAACCCGGTTTCTTGGCTGAAAACTAAAAGATATTTAAGACACACTGGCAATTGTAGCAAAAATTTTTTATTCGCTCTAAAAACATTAAAAGATAGCATATGACAGCTATCAATAACCACCAAGAGGCGTTTGGACTGAATCTTCCTTAAAGCCTTGGTCAAAACTTCAGCAGATAAGGCGGACTCAGCTAGGCGATCGCTTCGCGGCACTTCGTGATCGCGTTCCACATCCTGGGGTAACAAAAGATAATGTATTCTAAATGAAATTGAAAAGTTTCGGTTTAATTTAATTTAAGGAGATAGACCGTATGCAAGTCAAAGATATGACAGTAGAGGAGTTTAAAGCTGCGATTCGAGAAACTGTAGAGGACGTACTTCAAGATATGTTAAGTAGTCGTGCAAAATTATTTGTATATATTGACTCCCATTGTAGGGTGCGGGCGCTAAGAGCGGCGCTTCGCGTGCGCAACGCACCGCAACCCATAAATACAAGCGACCGCATTGAGCGAATATCCAATTAATTTTGCCTAGGTACTTATTCGATCCTGATGAAGGGAAGCAAATTAGAGAAGAGATTCGACAGCAGTTACTTCAGATGAAAGAACGGCGCAAGACTTCAAAACAAACTCTTTCTTCAGATGAGGTCATGAATGAACTAGGGCTAAATTGACTATGAGCTATACCGTTGAATACGAGCGAGAAGCTCTCACGGATTTAAAACGCTTGACCCCAAGTATAAGTTCGCGAATTGTTACTAAAATAAACTGGTTAGCTGAAAACTAAAAGATATCTAAGTCCACTAGGAATTGTAGCAAAAGTTTTGTTATTCGCTCTAAAAATATTAAAAAATAGTGAGGATAAGAGCTAGACTCATGAATCCCTACAGCATGATTGTTCAATGGTCGGAAGAAGATGAACTCTTCTTAGTAACAATTCCCGAGTTTGCTAATCTGGTAGTAATGCCTTGTACCCATGGAAACACTCGTCAAGAAGCAATTAGTAACGGTGAAGAAGTCATAGAAATGTACCTAGAAGCTTGGAAAACTGAGGGAGAAACTATTCCCAAACCCAAAACTGTTGAAATAGCTGCCTGAGATAAGTTTATTGTATCGCTTCTTAGCTAAATAGTAGATTATATTGTAGGTTGGGTTGAGCGATAGCGAAACCCAACACCAATGTTGTGGCTTGTTGGGCCTGCCCTGCCCTTCGACGACCCTCAGGGGCCGCGGAGCCGAAGGGTTTCGTGACCTCAACCCAACCTACGATTTATAAACTGGAAAGTCCCCCTTTGATAAGGGGGATTTAGGGGGATTGTGGCAAATATTTTCGTAATTCATATTACTTTCCCCCCAAATACTATGCTCTTGGATTAAACTATGAAACTGCCAATCTACTGAAGTTTGAGGATAATCTTCACGGTAATGTCCCCCTCGACTTTCTTTGCGCCAAGCAGCACTTTTCAGGATTAAATAGCTAATATCGAGCAGATTGAGAGTTTCCGCTGCCAGGCGCAATTGTTTCTCCCCTCGTGCCCATTGAAATTCTATTGTTGTATTGGGTGTTAACTCTTGTAAATATTCACCTAGCTTGGAAATGGTTAACTTCTCTCTCCAGGCACTTACCCGTTCCAAGGCATTTTCTAATAATTCTTCGGAGCGAGAAATTCCCGCACTTTGCCACATTAATTGGGGTAAACTAGTTTCGATCGCTAAAACTGTTTCTATTTCATTATCCCAAGTTCTGGATTCCGAGATAGAAGTCATAGAAGGAGCAACAAAACCGTTGGATTCAATTTCTATTGTAGCTAGTTGAGCGGCAAAGACCAAACATTCCAATAAAGAATTACTGGCTAAACGATTAGCTCCATGAACTCCCGTACTGGCAGTTTCTCCCATAGCATATAAACCAGCAATGGAAGTTTGTCCCCGCAAATCTGTAGCGATTCCCCCCATCCAATAGTGAGCCGCAGGAGCCACTGGAATAGGCTCCTTCAGAGGGTCAATTCCGTAATTGCGACAAACTTTTAGAATATTGGGAAAGCGATAATTAATCCGTTCTCTAGGAATGGGACGTAAGTCTAAATAAACATTGGCCACCTTTGGTTGACTATTAATCTTTTCTAGATGGTGAAAAATTGCTCGACTGACTACATCTCTAGGGGCTAATTCTCCATCGGCATGATAATCGAAGGCAAAGCGATGTCCGGAACTATCTACTAAATGGCCTCCTTCTCCTCTCACTGCTTCGGTAATAAGAAAGCGAGGTGCGTTCTCTTTAGTTAATGAGGTAGGATGGAATTGGAAAAATTCTAAATCCCTAACAATTGCTCCACTGCGCCAAGCTAAGGCTACACCATCTCCCGTACTTACTTGAGGATTGGTGGTACGAGCGTAAACTTGACCGCCTCCACCTGTAGCTAAAATTACTGCTTTGGCCCTGACCCATTGAATGCGATTTTGGCAAAGAATGCTAACCCCTCGCACTCCATTATTCCCCAACCACAAATTTAAAACAAATGCTTGAGCTAAAATCCAAATATTAGAACGCTCTAGAACTTTTGCAGTGAGAGTATTAATGATACTTTTACCCGTAGTATCGGCAGAATGAAGCACCCGGGAACGAGAATGAGCCGCTTCTTTCGTCATGGCTAGGTTTTTACCCTGACGGTCAAAAGCTACTCCCATTTCTAATAAAGATTCAATGGAACTGGCAGCATTTTCTACTAAGAATGAAACTGCTTCAGGGTCGCACAATCCCGCACCAGCTTTTAAAGTATCTTCAAGGTGTAATTGAGGGGAATCGTCGGGGGAAATTGCCGCTGCAATACCTCCCTGAGCCCAATTACTAGAACCTGTTTTAATGGTATCTTTGGTAATTATAGCAACTTGTAAATGGGAGGGAAGACAAAGGGCAGAATATAAGCCTGCTGCACCGGAACCTACTACAATAATATCAAATTGCTTAATTTCTGGGGAGAATTGTGAGTTTAATAAAGGCATAGTATAGGTAGAGTATAATTTATTGTTAATTGTTCATCCTACTGCAAAATCAGTAAACTTTCTGAGATAGGGAGCGTGATAAGCGAGAACAATATCTTGGTGAGGTACGCCACGCTCCACTAAGAGATTGGCAATTCCCACCTCCGTGCCATCATTTTGAATCCAAATTTTCTCATCTTTGAGATCTATGTGAATTGTAGAGCCATAAACACGGAGATGATCGCTCCATCCAGCATGAACCAACTGATAGCGGTCTCGTTCTGTATCCAAGATAAGTTCCGGTTCTATCTCCCCATAAGCAGATTTGTGACGGCTATATTCCGTTAAGATTTCTTTGACAAATTCTCGATATCGGTCTATTTTTGCCATTGTACAATTTCCTCCGTGACTGGATTAAAGACAAGTAATTTTAGTTGATATTCTTGGATAATAAGTTGAACAAAACGACGAGCAAAGAAAGTTTCGTAAATTTCCATGGGAATAGCTAAATACAAAAGCCTCTCTGGTTCTTTTACTTTAAGGGCAAAGCGATAGTTAAGTAACTGTCCCAGCACTGTGTGAAATTCAGAAACTCCCGAGGGATTGAGAAAGGTTTTAATTTCAACAGCTATTTTTTCTTGATCTTTTTCTGCTGCTAGGAGTCTTTCTGCACCCAAGTCGATGTAAAATTCAACTTCAGCAAAATTGATATAAAAAGGATCGTGAGTTATCTGCCACCTATCCTTCTCCAAAGCTAATCTTACTGTTTGATGGAAAGTATCCTTTGCTGCCATTGTTTTTCTCTAGTGTAATTTTTTCAGATCTCTAAATTATATTGGCTAGATTTTAACTAAATTTTAATCATTAGTCATGGCTTATCCGCGATTGTTAGGCAGCCCAGAGGGCTACCCCACGATATATTTAGCCCCAAACAACTACTTTTGACCACACCCGTTTAGTATTGAGTGAGAGCAACCAACCGGTTATTGTATAACTATCCACTATCCACTATCCACTATCCACTATCCACTGTCAACTGCTTGACATTTCTAACATTTTTTGAATCGGTTTCAGTGCAGCCAGCCGAATATCTTCCGGTAAAGTAATTTCTGGCTGACGATTTTTCATGGCTAAATAGAGTTTTTCCAAAGTATTGAGACGCATGTGAGGACATTCATTACAAGGGCAATTATTTGTGGCTGGTGCGGGAATAAATTGCTTTTGCGGTGCGTCCTTTTCCATTTGATGAAGAATTCCTGGCTCGGTAGCCACAATAAATTCTGCCGCAGAACTTTGCTGAGAATATTTTAATAAAGCGGTAGTAGAGCCAATATAATCAGCATGGCGCAAAACAGTAGGTTCGCATTCTGGATGAGCAATAATTTCTGCTTCGGGATGTTCTACTTTTAGTTGAACAATCTTCTTTTCTGAGAAAGTTTCGTGAACGATACAACTACCTTGCCAAAGTACTAAATCTCTGCCAGTTTCCTCCATGACATAGCGTCCTAAATTCTTATCGGGAGCAAAAATGATGGGCTGGTCTTGAGGAATTTGATTGACTATTTTGACAGAATTAGAGCTAGTACAAATTATATCACTCATTGCTTTAATAGCTGCAGAGCAATTAATATAAGATACAACTAGATGATTGGGATACCGAGCCTTGAAAGCAGCAAATTCTTGGGGGGGACAGCTATCAGCCAGGGAACAGCCAGCATCTAAATCTGGCAACAATACCAATTTATTCGGGTTAATAATTTTGGCTGTTTCTGCCATAAAATGGACTCCAGCAAAAACTATTACATCAGCGTCTGTACTAGCTGCTTGCTGGGATAAACCTAGAGAATCACCAATATAATCCGCAATATCTTGAATATCCGGTTCTTGATAGTAGTGAGCAAGTATTACTGCATTTAATTCTTTTTTTAGGTCTTCAATGGCACTAAATAAATCGTCTGGAAAAAAGCTAATTTTGATATCTGTTGTTTGTGGTTGGGTGGCAAACATAGTCTAGAGGGTAGTGGATAGTTGATAGTGGATAGTTGATAGTTATATAACGACCGTTTGGTTGCTCTTACTCAAGACCAAACCAGTTCATAGGCTGGAGACGTAGATGTACCTTATGAATTCAAAAAACACTATATTTACTTGTTCGACTTGGGGAAAGTAAGTAATTTTTTAAATCTAGCATTTATTCTTGCACAATAAGAAGAATTTAACAAATAATTAAGAAAAACTCTTGGATCTGTTTCCAGGCCAACGGGAAGCAGTATAGCGCTACGGGCAATTCAAAATTCAAAATTCAAAATTCATTCAGAGGCTATGACTAGGTTTCAGGCTTTATTAATGACAATACCTAAATGCGTAGTGCGATATAACTCCACCGAATCTTAAATCACTCCCAATGCTAAAACTATTTCTCAGTTGTAGGGTGCGTTCGTAACGCACCACCCCTGGTGGGCAGTGCCGCACCCTACAGTTTCTGTAATTACAGAAAGGCGCTCGCGAAGCGATCTGCTTCGCAGCACGAGCAGTGGCAGGCTCCGCCCGATCGCTCGTAAAAAAACTGAAAACACCGTCTCACTGGTCGCTGATCACTGAGAAACTATCAACTGTCAACTATCAACTGTCAACTATCAACTATCAACTGCTATGACCGCATTACCACCTTGGATCTTAGTAGATCCGCTCCTAGAAAACTGGTTATTAGAGGATTTGGGAAGAGGGGACCTTACCACATCGGGCTTATTCTCCCAGAAAGTAGAGAGGGGAAAAGCTCAATGGATAGTTAAACAGGAAGGACGAATAGGGGGATTGCCCTTTGCCGCCAGAGTATTTCGATTATTGAACTCAGAAATAGATTTGGTGGCCATGGTCCCTGAAGGAGAAAAAGTTGCTGCTGGGCAAGTTATTGCTTATTTGAACGGTCCGGTAGATGGATTGTTGATGGGAGAACGGGTGGCCCTCAACATAGTTATGCGTCTGAGTGGCATAGCAACTTTGACCGGGAAATATGTAGAAACTATTGCGGATCTGCCTGCTCAATTGGTGGATACCCGCAAAACTACCCCCGGATTGAGGATGTTGGAGAAATACGCCACTCGGGTGGGGGGAGCCATGAATCATCGGCTGGGATTGGATGATGCGGCTATGATTAAGGACAATCACATTCAAGCTGCTGGGGGGATTAAGGCGGCGATCGCTCGTCTGCGAGAGAATATTCCCTATCCTTTAAATATAGAAGTAGAGACTAGTAAGATAGGGGAGGTAGAGGAAGCTTTGGCCAGTTTGGCGGATATTATCATGTTAGATAATATGGCTTTAGCTGAAATGGCTGAAGCAGTTCAACTAATTAGAAAAACCAATCCCAGGGTGAAAATTGAAGCTTCCGGGAATATTACTCTTGAGACTATTAGATCTGTAGCAGAAACAGGAGTAGATTTTATCTCCAGCAGCGCTCCTATTACTCGTTCCACTTGGTTAGACTTGAGCATGAATTTTGTTAGTTGTTAGTTGTTGGTTATTTGTTGTTGGTTGTTGGTTGTTGGTTGTTTGTTGGTTGATAATTGTGCAAAATTCTGAGAGTGGAATAGATTTCAGCAATTGTAGGTTGGGTTGAGCGATAGGGAAACCCAACACCAATTTTCTGGCTTGTTGGGCGTAGCCGAAGGGTTTCGTTACCTCAACCCAACCTACGATGTAATCAACTATCCCCCTAAATCCCCCTTATCAAAGGGGGACTTTTCATCAAAGGGGGACTTTTCTTGCTCCCCCCTTTCTTTTCCCCCAGTGGGGGGGACCAAGGGGGGATCAAGGGGGGATAGGGGGATCCAACCTTAAAACGGGATAATCTATTAGTTGTTTGTTGTTGGTTATTTGTTGGTTGATAATTGTGCAAAATGTTCTTGCAGTAATTTGTGGAGGAAGCGATACCCCCCTCCTACTCTTTGCAGGAACATCCTACTTGTATTAAGGAAAAGGTTCTTGACTGCCGATTTTCACATCTACAGACCAAGGAGGACGCACTTGGTTCGGGTCTTCTTCCTTTTCTAAGTTAATCAAGATGCGGTTGTGGAGAGAATGAATAAGACGGCTGTTAACTTCCTGGTCTACGGAGTCTAAGAGTATTTGTTGGGTTGGATTTCGTCGAGATTGACTCTCAACTGGACTATCCTTTCTATGGAAATAGTTGTTCTGAGTGCCAATCTGATTGCCACCAACATTTGCAGCCACATTCCCCTGAGTTCCTTGATTTTCAGAACTACCAATAGAAGATGATGGGTTTTTCCCCCTGGATCCTGCTCCACCATTATGATTTCCTAACCTTCTCGCCAAGCTTCCAAACCAGAACGCATCACGTTAATCACGGGATTGTCGATTAACTCTACGAACCCTTCAATAGTAGCAACTTTAAGTGCGGCTATGGTTCTTTGTTTTAAACTGGGATTTTTCTCTATTTCTTCAATGGCTTTTTCTGCTACTACTGCTTGTTGTACTAAAGTGGTATAGCGCTACGCGCAATTCAAAATTCAAAATTCAAAATTCATAAAGACGGCTATGACTAGGTTTCAGGCTTTATTAATGTCCTACCCTAAATGCGTAGTGCTATAATATGAAATCTGAAAGTGTTTGCTATATCCCCCTAAATCCCCCTTATCAAAGGGGGACTTTTCAGGCTCCCCCCCCTATTATAATAGGGGGACTTTTCAGGCTCCCCCCTTTTGAAGGGGGGCTGGGGGGGATCCAACCCTAAAGCATTTGAAATAACTTATAAATACTATTATATTTGTAGCAAATATTGTTAGATTTGATATACAAGCGTTTTGGGGTATTCATCCGGTTAATACATTCACTGTCAACTATCAACTATCCACTATCCACTATCAACTGTCAACTATCAACTATCCACTGTCAACTATCAACTATACGAAATTACTAACCAATGATTAGTTACCTGAAAGGAAAAGCGATCGCCGTTATTAAAAACACCACCAATAAAATCATTCTCGTTGTAGAAGTGAATGATATTGGTTACGAAGTTTCCATCCCTTCCCGTTTCGCGCGACAAGTAAAAATAGAGGAACCGGTACAAGTTTTTACTCACTTACAAGTAAGAGAAGACCAACAAATACTCTACGGTTTTGCTTCAGCGGCAGAAAGAGATTTATTTCGACAATTAATTCAAGTTAGCGGCATTGGCAATCAATTAGCAGTGTCCCTAATTGATACTTTGGGAATTGAGGATTTAGTTCAAGCAATTGTCACCGGTAATATCCGTATTTTAATCAAAACTCCCGGTGTAGGCAAGAAAACTGCTGAAAGAATTTCCTTAGAACTAAAAACTAAGCTATCTCAATGGCGAAAACTGGCAGGAGTAAGTATTTCTGCTGGTGCTGTTGCCCCAGCTAGGGCTATCTTAGAGGATCTGGAAATGACTTTATTAGCCTTAGGCTATTCTAATGAAGAAATAGAACAGGCAATTTCTGCTCTTAGTAAAGACAATCAATTGCTAAAAAATCAAAATGCCGAAGATTGGATTAGAAATGCTATTGCTTGGTTGAGCAACGATATTAATTCTATTTAGGGCTTGCTGGTTACTTCAAGAAATTGATTAGATCGTCCAAACTAGTAAAATCTAATATCGCTAGGCTTAAATCTTCCAATTTTTTAGGAGAAAGGCGAGCAATAGAGTCCTTTACTTGGGTTGGCAGCTCGCCCAACTTCCGCTCAAGAAGCCGCTGGATTACGTTTATCTGTCCTGTAAGCAAACCTTCTTCTCGACCTTCTTCTCGACCTTGTTGCAAACCCTCTTCCCTAGCTTTGATAGTATAGCCTATTTGGTCTTGAAAAAATACTTCTTGATGATGTAAATCGTCCAATTCTTTCCTTGTTAAATTTGCTAAATTAGCTATATTTAACGCTTGATTTATTTCTGAGACATCTCCCATTTTATCGGGAATCATATCTAGGGAAGGGGCATCTTTAACGAAGTAAATCCACTTATCTGTGATAGTTTCTAACTCCTCTAAGCTTTTCTTAAACTTCGGCAATTCTACAAATACCATTTTCAATTCTTCATTAGCATAATCTTTTTGTTCAGTTTCTTCCTTGAATTTCCAAAAGGTAATCACTTTTTCTATTTCTGGAAATAAGCTAAAATCTGTTATAGTTAAGGCTATTACTGGTTGAAGTTGAATGTATCCTTGTCCTGATTCTAATTGATTGCCATAGGTTTTAGCAAGGTTGTATACTACCCTTTTATCAAAGGCTGGAAGATTCATTACCTGCATTTCAATGATGACGGTAGTTTCATTATCCAACAAAGCTTTTACATCTAAATAGCTATCTTTCAATTCCCTAGTTTTTCCTGCATTATAAGGATCGATTATTTCCAAATCTTTAATTATTTTTTCCCTTTGTATATAATAGAATTTAAAAAGCTAATCAGGATGGGTTTGCTTTTCGTAGAGCCAAAGATTTTCTTGAAGGCAAAATCTGTTTTCGGGCTAATAAATCTCATAGTTATTTTCCTCTGTATTTGGATAGTGCGTTGCCTTAGTATAGAGTGGGACCCTTGGCGATTGCCCTGGGATGGTGCTTTCGTAACGCACCGCAACCTATGTAAAAACAAGACACTTTCAATCATCTTGTTCTCGATAAATTATACCATATTACGAGAGAGTGCTATACCCCTAAATCACCTTTTGATAAGGGTTGCTTTTTCTTATCCTCAAGATTCTGGTTGGTGCGTTACAGCTCTGTACAAATATTAGGTACTTATTCCCAATTTTTTGGTAGAGCCTAACCCACCCTACCCATGGCTAGATTTTGTATTTTAGCCTATTGCCGGGTCGCCCCTACTCAACAGTGGTCAAAAATTGGCGCAGTCGCAATAAACTGAAAGTCTGACCCAAATTCAAAGGTAGCACCGAAATCCCTTCCAAGCGAGACTGCACCCAGCCATCTCCCCAGTACCATTCGTGGTAGCCATCAATGCCTTTACTCAATAACAAGCGCAAACACTGCTCGTTAGCTATCTCAACCCGATGTTCTATTTCTATGGGTCCGGTCCAACTGCTATAAGTAGTTCCTTCTGAGAGTTTTTCTGGTAACTGGTCAGAAAAGCGAATTGGCCAGAGCCACTTACTGAGGCGATCGGGATACAATAAACTATTACTCAGGGCTTGAGGGTCCGCTTCTACTTCAATACGAAGATTACTTTGTTGAAATTTACCTATCATGTGAAATAACAATGAGCAATTAACAATGAGCAATTAACAATGAGCAATTAACAATGAGCAATTAACAATGAGCAATTAACAAGTGGGGAGTTTTCCGTGAGATACTAGCTCAAATATTACTATAATAACAAACAACGAACAACCAACAACCAACAAACAACAAACAACAAATGGCTGATAAACTAATCCGTGCTACAGCAGCAGATGGTGGTATTAGAGCGGTAGGGGTCATTACTACCCACCTGACAGAATTCGCAAGAACAAGACACAAACTATCCTATGTAGCCACAGCAGCTCTAGGAAGAGCTATGTCCTCTGGTTTATTACTGGCGAATAGCATGAAACAAGAAGACTCCCGCATTAATATTCGCATTCAAGGAAATGGACCCCTCGGAGGGCTATTAGTTGATGCGGGACCGGACGGTACTGTTAGAGGTTACGTACAAAACCCCAGGGTAGAATTGCCTCCTAATGCTAAAGGGAAATTAGATGTAGGGGGTGCTGTGGGTCGAGAAGGCTACCTCTATGTAATTCGGGATTTAGGCTATGGCTATCCTTATTCTAGCACTGTAGAACTGGTTTCTGGAGAAGTTGGGGAAGATATTGCTAATTATTTGGTTACTTCTGAACAAACTCCTTCGGCTTTATTGGTAGGGGTTTTTGTGGGGGAAAGGGGGGTGACTGCTTCTGGGGGACTGCTGTTACAAATTTTACCGAAAGCAGCTCGAGATGAAAGTTTAATCGAAGTTTTAGAAGCAAGAGTAGGTCAATTGACTGGTTTTACTCCTTTGTTACGAGCTGGGAAAACTTTACCAGATATTCTCGAGGAATTGTTGGGGGATTTAAACTTAGTTATTTTCCCGGAAGTGCAAATGGTTCGGTTTGACTGCCATTGTTCTTTTGATCGCCTTTTGGGCGCTCTGAAAATGCTGGGGGAAGAAGAATTGTTGGATATGATTGAAAAGGATGAAGGTGCTGAAGCTACTTGCCAATTTTGTGGGGAAGTTTACCAAGCGAGTAAAGACCAGTTACGGCAATTAGTTGAAGATTTAGAACAACAAAAAGCCAATAACTAATAAATCACAGGCTTCTAGCCTGTGCCACTAACCACAAACTAACAATCAATGACCAAGAAAAAGAAAAAAAGTTTCTCTAGTTTTAATACAAAAGACGCTTTTCAACAACTCAATTTAACAGAGCTATTAACCTGGGAACTACCTGTAAAACCAATTGCTCCCAGCGAGTTTTTCCATCAGCGTTTAGCCAGATTGGAAAACTTCGATTTACAAAGCTGCGAGGAGTCAAAAAAACTTTTAATCGATGCTATTTGCGAGGAAGGGATAGATGTTTTTGAACGGCTCAAAATTTGGAAAGGAGCGAGTTTGCAGGGTAAGGAGATTGGTGGCGAAGTTGACTATTTAGTTGCGGAAAAAAAACGATATTTAGAAGCACCATTTCTCTGTATTGTAGAAGCAAAAAAAGATGATTTCGAGCAAGGTTTGGCCCAGTGTTTGGTAGAAATGCAGGCTTGTCAGTGGTGCAACGAACAAATTGGTAAAAACCTGGATATTTTTGGCATTGTCACTAACGGCAATACTTGGAACTTTTATCAACTCACTTCTCAGGGAGAAGTTTACGAAAGTCTTCCCTATTCTTTAGGTACTATGGGGGAAATTATAGGAATTATACGCTATATATTTGAGCAATGTGAGAAAAATTTAAGTTAATGTATTATGCACTTATAACCATTTCTTACTATGTCTAGTGAGAAGAACCGCTGCTGTGCTGTATAACTCGACCGAATCTGAAAATTGACAAGAAGCTAAAAACTAAGAGGGATAAGGCTCAAGAAAGTTTCTGCCATTTTTTGCCCAGATGTTCGTCACGAATTAAATTTTGAATTTTGAATTTTGAATTTTGAATTCGACCGAAGGGAGCTATCAACTGTCAACTGCTATATTGGTAGAATGGAATAAGGATTAGTTTCAATGAACATCGATCACGCAGCCAGAGAAATTCCATCTACAGGAAACCGGTTAGGGAGAGAGCAGAAACGTATTCCTTCTCCCCCACCTCCAAAGCAAGACTGGGGTTTGGGTTGGCCCGTATGGCAACTGTGGGCCTTTTTATTGGTCCTGGTTGCTGGTGGGATGGGCTTTGGAGCGATGGTGTGGTTGTTTAAATTGCCGAAAGTGCCCAACTGCGAAGAAGTTTCTTGGAGATTTGCCTCCGCTTCCATGCGAATGTATTGCGCCCAGTTAGAAGCAGAGAAAAAAACAGCTAGTGGCTTACTGTGGGCGATCGCCTTGATAGAAGAGTTGCCTCTAGACCATCCTCTGCGCCCCCAAATCAATGCCAATGTAGAAGAATGGGCTACGGATCTCTTAAACGTGGCAGAGCGGAATTTCCAAGCGGGTCAACTGGAAAAGGCCATCTCCATGGCGGAAAAAATCCCCATCAAATCAGAAGCGCATCGATTAGTTGCCGAGAGAATGGAACGCTGGCGTTCCATTTGGTCCAAGGGAGAAGAAAGTTATAATGAAGCGGAGCGGCAGTTGCGAGCTGGTAATTGGCTGTTGGCTTTTCGCTTTACAGTGAAACTATCCTATGTCAAGAATAATTATTGGGCAACGATTAAATATCAAGAGCTAATTGATAAAATTCAACTGGCCAGAAACGAAAGCGGTCAGTTAGATAAGGCCCATGCAGCATTGCGTCGAGGTGGGTTTCAGAATATTATCAAAGCGATTAAAGAAGCAGAAGGAATTAGTCAGGACAGCTACGCTTATCAAGAAGCACAAAATATTATTGCCAATGGCCAGAAAAAGATTATTCAAATAGCAGAAAATTTAATAAAGCGACAAAATTGGTCTCAATTATCCCGCATCATCAATGACATTCCTCCTAATCTAGAATTACAGGACCAATTAAATGACTGGGATTTGCTGGCTCGCGCCGGGTCTAATGCTCAGTTAGGAACCATGAATAGTTTGGAAATTGCTATTCTTCAAGCCCAAACCATTCTTCCCAGTAGCGCCATCTACGAGCAAGTCCAGCCATTACTTAAGCGCTGGGAGCTAGAAATGGCTGGAGTAATATTGCTATCAGAAGCAGAGAAATTAGCTCGAGTAGGTTCCATTGCCAGTTTAACTTCTGCTATAGCCAAGCTACAAGAAATGCCTAGCAATAATCCCCGTTATCAAGAAGCTAGAAGTAAAATTAATGACTGGCAACGAAACATTGCGATCCTGGAAGATAAGCCTTTTCTAGATCGGGCCCAAGAATGGGCTTATAGCGGCACTGTTAACGGTCTACAAGAAGCTATTAATCAAGCTAGTTTGATCGACCCCAATCGTCCTCTTTATCGAGAAGCCCAAAACAAAATTAGAAGGTGGCGCAAAACCATTCAGAGACAGCAAGACCAACCGATTCTGGATCGGGCCATGGCATTTGCTAATGTGGGTAATTTTGCCGCAGCCATTGAGACAGCAGGAGAAATTAAACCGGGAAGAGTACTTTACAATGATGCTCAAGCAAAAATTATCGACTGGCAGCGGGAATTAACGGCAAGAGAAATCTTAGAAAAAGCTTACCGCATTTCTCGCCAAGGAACTCCAGATGCTTTGGCAAAGGCCATAGAGATTGCTTATACCATACCATCTTCCACCAGCGTTGGTACTAGACAAACTCAATTACTCAATAGTTGGAGCGAACAATTGTTACTTGAAGCCAGAAGCGAGGCGCGATATTCCTTGAAACGGGCTATTGCTATAGCCCAAAAGGTTCCCTATGGAACTTCAACTTATAATCAAGCTCGAGCTGACATTAAAGCTTGGCAAGAACAACTGCAACCACGCCTCTATCTACCAGAACCAACTAGCCAACAGTAAATCGATTAACCACAGATATAGCGCTACGCGCAATTCAAAATTCAAAATTCAAAATTCAAAAATAGGCTGTGACTAGGTTTCAGGCTTTATTAATGACAATACCTAAATGCGTAGTGCTATATTATTCAATTGTTTTTGAGTTTCTGAGATAAAATTTGGTTGTGGTGGGCAGTGCCGCACCCTACAATTATATAATCAACTATCAACTATCAACTATCAACTATCAACTATCAACTATCCACTGCTCAATGTAGTCCAGTCGATAACTTTTTTATCCACTCGGAAAAGCAAAGAATTAGTCAAGCCAAGATAATTAGCACCAATTAATAAGAGAAAAGATTGTTGTTTGGTAGCTTCTAATAAGTGAGGGCAACGGGCAAAATCGAGGCAGAGAACTGTGGAAGAACCCCAAATTTCTCTAAAGATTTTACATTCTTCTGGTAAAAAACGCATTAGGGCGCGAAAGCGTTTTAGTGCAGCTTTTTCTAAGTCAGCACTAGTGTAGTTAGCCGAAAAATTTTGGTTTGCCATTTAACTCAACGATTCAGATCTAATATTTTTGGACAGCAAGAGCGATCGCCTGGGGTAGAATCCGATGTTCCTCTACTTGAATGCGAGCGTGTAAAGTTTCTGCAGTATCCTCCTCTTCAATAGGCACGGCAGCTTGGATTAAAATAGGACCACTGTCCACTTCTAAACTCACTAGATGGACTGTACAGCCGGTAATTTTCACTCCAGCAGCCAGGGCTTGTTCCACCGCCCTCATACCCCGAAAACTGGGTAATAGGCTGGGGTGAATGTTAATTACTCTGTTAGGATAAGCCTCTAATAACACCTGGGTTACAATTCTCATCCAACCAGCCATTATGACCCACTCCACTCCGTAAGATTGCAACACCTCCACAATGGCGCGATCAAAAGCCTCTCGACTCTCATAATTGCCATGTTCTAACAATACTGTTGGTACTTGCCAGCGATCGCCTCGAGATTTAACTTTCGCTTCAGGTTTGTTGTAAATCAACAATGGAATGCTGCAATTTAGCTCTCCCTCCTCAATGGCCCTGGCCACTGCCTCAAAATTGCTCCCGCTACCAGAAGCCAGAATCCCCAATTTGACTTTTTTCTCACTAGCCAGTTGGATTGTGTTCTTCACTGGGCTTTTAATCATGAAAATACAACCACCAGAAATGACTCTTGTTTGCTAAACTATTCTAGTCTAGTAGATTTATTTATATAAACCGTTGACTATGAAATTAGACGAAGCAGTAGAATTTGCCGAAAACCCAGAACCTCGTTGCCCTTGCGTTTTATTGTTAGATGTTTCCTATTCTATGTCTGGAGCAAAAATAAATGCTTTAAATGAAGGTTTAGTAACTTTTAGGGAAGAGCTGAATCAAGATGATTTGGCCCAAAAACGAGTAGAAGTAGCCATTGTTACTTTTGATAGTAATGTGAAAGTAGAACAAGAGTTTGTCACTGCCGACCAATTTGAACCTCCGATCTTAACAGCCCAAGGAAGAACTAGTATGGGGGAAGGAATTAAAAAAGCATTGGATTTGATAGGCGATCGCAAACGGGTTTACAAGGAAAATGGCATAGAATATTATCGTCCTTGGGTATTTTTGATTACTGACGGCACTCCTACCGATAGGATCGAAAAAGCAGCAAAACGAGTCAAAAATGAAGAAGCTAAAAAAAGTGTAGCCTTTTTTGCTGTAGGGGTAGAAGGAGCAAACTTGGAACAACTGGAAGAAATTGTGGTGCGCACACCTCTTAAACTGAAAGGACTTTGTTTTCGGGAGTTATTTCAATGGCTTTCTGCCAGCGTCCAAAGTGTTTCTCACTCCCAAGTTGGCGACCAAGTACCTTTACAACCACCCACTGGTTGGGCGGAAATTTGACTTAATTCATTACTAATATGAAATCTAAAAAAGAATGCTACATATACAATAACAGTTCGAGAGGTTTTACAGATAGGGCAACACTTCTATCTTAAAAGTCCCCCTTCGGTAAGGGGGATTTAGGGGGATAGTAGCAACCATTTCCGTACTTGATATAATTATTAATTATTAATTATTAATCCATGAAGGTAGTAGAGAGTAAGAACTGGCGGGCGATCGCTGCATCTGTTCCCGGTACGAGCCACACCAAACAAGGGAAACCCGGTCAGGATGCCTATCACTGGGAGATTCTGCCCCATAATGTTCTCGTTGCTGCTGTGGCTGACGGTGCTGGTTCTGCACCTCTAGGAGAGGTGGGTGCTGAGGTGGCAGTCAATACAGCAGTAGAAACAGTGGCAACTGCAGATCTTACTTTGATAGTAGATGAAGGGGACTGGGAATTACTACTGACTAAGGCCCTGGAACAAGCTCTTGCTGCAGTATTACACAAGGCGGAGGATTTAAATGCCCCTGGGCGGGATTTGGCCTGTACCTTGATTCTGGTGGTGGCTACTGGGGAGTTAGTGGTAGCAGTTCAAGTGGGGGATGGTGCGGTGGTAATAGGGGATGATCAGGACAAAATTACTTCTCTGACCGTTCCCGATCACGGGACACATGCCAATGAGACTACTTTTCTTATTTCTCCTCATGCTTTAGAAACCGCTCAGATAAAAGTTTGGCCTGGGGCCATCCCCCATCTAGCTATTTTTTCCGATGGCTTACAAAGGCTGGCTTTAAATATGCCGTCTGGGGAGCCTCACCAACCTTTTTTCTCCCCTTTGTTTCGCTTTGTGGCTCAGGTAACAGATGAAACTGTGGCCCAAGAAGAGTTAATGGAGTTTCTTCAATCTCCTCGGGTTACCCAGAGAACCGATGATGATTTGACTCTTTTATTAGCAGCTTTAAACTATGATATCATGAATACTATGATTGAAAACAGCAGTCAAAATTCATAAACAACCAACAACCAACAACAAACAACCAACAACCAACAAATCGTATATCTAAAATCTGGATAAGGAACGCGATCGCAGATAAAATGTAAATCCCCATTGCCAATTAAAGCTCCTGGTAATAATCCCTGTTTGAACCACAGATGAACGCAGATAAACGCAGATGATATTTACAACTTTTGACCACAGAGATATAGATGTTGTGGCGGGCAGTGCTTGATTCCTGTAGTTAGGATCTCAACAAACAACAAACAACCAACAACCAACAACCAACAACCAACAAATCGTATATCATATATCTGGATAAGGAACGCGATCACAGATAAAATGTAAATCCCCATTGCCAATTAAAGCTCCTGGTAATAATCCCTGTTTGAACCACAGATGAACGCAGATAAACGCAGATGATATTTACAACTTTTGACCACAGAGATATAGATGTTGTGGTGGGCAGTGCCGCACCCTACTCAAAAACTCTATCAACTTATAGGTTTGGTCCGCACTCCGATATTACTAATAAACTTTAGAGTCAAATATCCTTGAGTCAAAAGTTCGGTTTTCCCTACTGGTGAAAACTTTATGCTTCTAGACTCCCATTGTAGGGTGCGTTCGCAACGCACCGCAACCCACAAATACAGGCGACCGCATTGAGCGAATATCCAATTAATTTTGCCTAGGTACTTAAGGAACGCGATCA
>JH611132.1 GCA_000252485.1 Prochloron didemni P4-Papua_New_Guinea
CAGAGGCAAGCAGTGGGATTTCATTGATTACAACACAGCTGGCTCTATTTCATTATAATCCCTTTTTTCTAAAAAAAAGCAACCGGCCCATGGCTCCTTACTGGACTTCTACAGCTTATACCCCTAGCGAGCGCCCCCGATTTGCCTACGGTTCGTAGAGGTTCAGCGATCGCTTGTTCGTTTTATTATCATCAATTAGCAATATTTTCAACGAATTCCACAGACAAACCCAATAGTTCTGCTATTTGCTCTTGAGTCCAACCTTTTACTAATAAACTGGTAATTGTTTGTCGTAGTGCAGCAACAGCCGCATCTCTTTCCCCTTCAGCTTGTTGTCGTGCAGCAGCCTCAGCATCTCTTTCACCTTCAGCTTGTTGTCGTGCAGCAGCAGCCGCATCTCTTTCACCTTCAGCTTGTTGTCGTGCAGCAGCTTGAGTATCTCTTTCTCGTTCCGCCTGTTGAGCTCGCCGCTGTTCCAGTTCAGCCCTTTGCCTTTCCAGTTCAGCCCTTTGCTTTTGGAGCTTTC
>JH611133.1 GCA_000252485.1 Prochloron didemni P4-Papua_New_Guinea
TTCAAAGAAGATGCTGGGAAATTCTAAGAAGAGACGGTAAAAGATGCTGTCTGTTTTCATCTAGACCAATGAGACAATGAACAATTTTTTCCATCTCTAATATAGCAGCCAAATGGTTCTGTGCGATTGCTAGTTGAAAAGAATATAGAAAAGCGACGGAGATTTGCGAAGAGACTGCCTAAAATTAGAAACCCGGTTTCTTGCTAAAATCCTAGTCTTCAGGACTTACGCAGCAACGCTATCAGTAGGGTGCGTTCGTAACGCACCACACTATCCATAGTGTCTTAGACCAAATTTTGCGTAAGTCCTAGTCTTGTTACCAAAGTAATAGTAGAAACCGGGTTTCTTGACTCAAATCTATTTTATTTTTCCTTGACTGGGGCATAAGGTGGGCAATGCCCACCCTACAATTGTGACTTTATAAATCGAGCGTTAGCATCATAAGGAGTTAGTTATTTTCTCCTTTTGCTGCTTTTTGGATTATTTCTAGAGGTAAATCTGATATTCTCGCAACTTCTTCCATCTTAAATCCCTCTTCAAGTAATTTAGAAATCATTTCTAACTTTCCTTCCAACTTCCCTTCCAACTTCCCCTCTAACTGCCCTTCCAACTTGGCTTCCTGATAGACCTTAGTTTGCTTCAACTCGCTCAAACCAAACATGGCTTCAATCTCCTCGCGACTTTTTTCTGGTAATTTGTAAACAAAAATTGTTTTAATTAAATCGATTAGTTTTTCCCGAACTGCTTCATCTGTCAACTCTTCCTTGGCTTGTTCGATTAAACCTTTTGCCTGTGAGAGCGCTTTTTGCTCCTTTTCCATTATCAGTTTAACAACTCCCAGGCCCAAATTCGGTTCTTCGGACTCTAACTCATTGAGATAAATCCGCTGCACTGTGGCAAGACTGAGAAGACGAGAGAA
>JH611134.1 GCA_000252485.1 Prochloron didemni P4-Papua_New_Guinea
ATTTGTTTACCAACAAAATGTAAATGCTATATTGGAAAAATAATCAAGTCAGCGAACCTAAGAGAGGTTAAATAATGATTCAAGCTGTCAAGAAACCAACCGAGGTAACGGTAGATGAACCTGAGAAAATTGAACATCTGTTGACTTTCCAAGAATATCTTGAATATGTTCCAGAATCGGATGTTAGATACGAGTTAGTGAAAGGAAAATTAATACCCATGCCAACATCTACACACTTACATACCAATATTTGCAAGTTTTTGATTTACAAGTTACAGCGTTATTTTGCAGCTGAAAACTTGGATTTAGTGGCCAATGCTTTAGGAACGGGAGTGCGAACGGAAGAAAATACATCTCGAATCCCAGATGTGGTAGTATTTAGCCAAACTGTTTGGGAAAAAGTTATTCATCGTCCCGGAGCTGGAGTTTTGGATTTTTCAGAACAGCCGATTCTAGTAGTAGAAGTTGTCAGCAGCAATCGCCGGGATGATTACGTGGTTAAACGTGATGAATACGAAATAGCAAAAATTCCGGACTATTGGATAGTAGACCCAAAAAAGAAACTCGTGAGGGTGTTTACTAAACCTAACAATGAAGAGGGATATACTTTTGTGGATTTTACGGAAGAGGAAACAATTGTTTCCAGTCAGTTTGACCAACTAGTGTTATCCG
>JH611135.1 GCA_000252485.1 Prochloron didemni P4-Papua_New_Guinea
CTTGAAAATGTAAATGCTATATTGGATAAAATAATCCAATCAGCTAATATGAGAGAGGTTAAATAATGATTCAAGCTGTCAAGAAACCAACCGAGGTAACGGTAGATGAACCTCAGAAAATTGAACATCTGTTGACTTTCCAAGAATATCTTGAATATGTTCCAGAATCGGATGTTAGATACGAGTTAGTCAAAGGAAAATTAATACCCATGCCAACATCTACACACTTACATACCAATATTTGCAAGTTTTTGATTTACAAGTTACAGCGTTATTTTGCAGCTCAAAAGTTGGATTTAGTGGCCAATGCTTTAGGAACGGGAGTGCGAACGGAAGAAAATACATCTCGAATCCCAGATGTGGTAGTATTTAGCCAAACTGTTTGGGAAAAAGTTATATGCGATCGCTCACATCTTTTGTTTCTCGTACTTGCTTTAATAATACCCAATCTTCGTCAGAAATAGGAAGAGTCATTTCATAGCGACGCTTGCGAATCACTTTCTCCAAACTTGCACCAGTAAGAGGTAATGTCATTTCTTCCATAATCAACTCGTTAACCAAGCGCAATAAATCTCTCAATTCAGAGTGTTGCTAGGTTCTGTTGCCTGGAAAAATTTTTGTATATCTACCATAATGACAATCAACAATGAACAATTAAGAATTAAGAATTAATATGAAATCCAAAAATGTTTGCTACAGATATAATTATATAGGCTTGGCACAGCTAAAATGGTAGTCTAGATTTAGACTAACGGTTGGGGTTAGAAACCGGGTTTCTTTGGCAAATTTCGGCAATCACCCTAAAATATAGCGTTTCTTGGACTAACAACAAACAACAAACAACCAACAACCAACAACTAACAACCAACAACCAACAACCAACAACTAACAACCAAAAACCGTTAACAGATACCTTTCGATTAACAAAATAGCCACAATATCGTCCACTGGACGGGGAGGAAGTCGCATACCTTGAGGAATGAGTTTACTTAATCCTTGAGGAGGGTACATTTGCCAATAGCGATCGCGTGCCTCCAAGGAACTATTCCGTTCATCCACCAGCACAATTCTAAAAGATTTTGGTATAATCTGCTCAAGTTTCTTTTGCCAAAACTTAGCAGTAGTTTGGTCTCCCATAACTACCAAATCAACTGAAAACTCTGCAATTAAAGAACTAATTTTGTCTAATACTTCTTCAGCAATAACCACTTGATTATATAGTAATATTTTCTTCCCCTTTTCTTTTCCCCCTTTTTCTTTCCCCCCTTTTCTTTTCCCCCTTACTTAAGGGGGCTAGGGGGAGTCCCACCCCTTATCTCCAGATTCCATCACTGCCAAACCACACTTATCCCTTCCTGGGTCGAAACCTAAAATTATCATTGGTTGTTGGTTGTTGGTTGCTTGCACTGAGCGCTTGCCCTGAGCGTAGTCGAAGGGTAGTCGAAGTGTTGGTTATTGGTTATTGGTTGTTGGTTGTTGGATAATTGAGTTAACTTCTAATTGAGAAGTAGTAAATAAAACCTTCCCATCACTAATAGCAACCAAGTCTAGTTGTAAAGGACCAGCACTATAAGCACTTTCTAATGCCACAGCTTGAATTTCTTCTATCTCTTCCTCTGACTGCTTTAATGCTTGCAAGAAACTAATTAAAGTGCTAAAATAATTTTTACCTAATTGAATAGGTCCAATTATGCCCACACTACGAGCGCGAAAGTCAACTCGAGATAAAAGAAATCGCAGCTTTTGTTGCATTTTTTCTTCCGGAAAATCGTTCACCCCAATGAAGATAGAATCTATAACTTCCCCGCGATAAAAAATAAGTTGATTGGGAGTAACATCAGCAAAGACTCGCACTCGGTTTTCTCCTTGGACATAATTCCCTCCAGAGCGAATCTGCACCACGTATTCTTCACCATCTTTAATTGCTTCAATTAATTGACTAACTTCCTTATTAGTAATTTGCACTATTTGTTCTTTCGAGTCCTGATTACCAGTTCTCGTCTTTTGCAGTGCAACTTCATTGGCTTTTTGTAATAATAAATCGATAGTTTGATTAATTCGATTTGGGTCTTCAATCCTCACCAAACTAAATGCCAAGACTTCCCCTCGCTCCAGAGCTAAATTACCTTGGCGCAAAACTTGAAAATTTTGATAGAATAGTTCGAGAACTGCTACTTCTTCTTGTAAATTTTCTATCTGAGCTTCCAAATTTTCTAAATTTTTTTCTCGTTCCTTTAACTGAGTATCTAAAGAGGCGATCGCCTCATCTAAAGCCAGAATTTTTTCATCTCGCTGGTTAATTTCTACTTGCAATAACTGCTGTTTTTCTTCTAATACTGCCAAACGATTTTTCTGTTCTCTCAAAATCTTATCTTGAGCGGCAATATTCTCTTCCCGTTGAGCAATAGTTTGATTTTGTTGATTAATTTTTTCCTCTCGTAGAGTAATAATACTGTCTCGCTCTTTTAATTCGCTATCGCGCTGTTTCACTTCCCCTTGCAAGGAACTAATTTCAGAGTTTAATTGCTCCGTTTGTCCTTTCAAAGAAACAACTTCAGAATTTAATTGCTCCGTTTGTCCTTTCAGAGAAGTAATTTCTACTGTTAATTGTTGCTGCTCTTGTTTCAGTTTTTTTCTCTCCTGCAACAACTTATTAACCTCACTACGCAAAGTACTAGCTTGCTTAGAGATAGTACCCATTTGTCTTTGAGCAACGAGAAAATTCTTATTAGTCTCAGCTAAACGGTTTTCAACTTCTGCTTGCTCTTGTTTTGCTGCTACCAGTTCCCCTTTGACTCGCTCTTTTTCCTCAGTAACTGCTGCTAATTCTCGTCCAATTTTTCGCCGTTGTGCTAGAATCTCATCCAGTTTGAAAATACCTTGCCGTAAGGGCTTGCTTAAAGCCAGTAAAATGCCTAAAGTTGCAGCAGCAATAAGAGTTCCTGTTACAATGGTCACTATAACTGCTGTCTGACGGGGACGCAAACCGTACAACCGCAACCGCGCCTTACCTACTTTCGTTCCCAGGCGATCGCCCAATGCAGCGATTAAACCCCCCAATAATAAAATCGCTGCCACTAAGATATAAGCGCTGGTCATTCTGTTATTATTTAAGTAAACTGCTGACTGAGAACAACGGGATTGTGAACTGTGATTTTTTTCTTATAGATAGAAATCATCTTGTTACTGCGCAAATCTCCCAGCAAGCGTGTCACCGTCACCCTTGTAGAACCAATTGCCTCCGCGATCGCCTGGTGAGACAACTTCAGATCTATTCTAATACCATCATGGGTAGACAGACCAAAATCCCGGCAGAGAATCAACAAAAAACTCACCAACCGAGAAGCCATATCTCTATGAGCGAGAGTTTCAATCATCATCTCTGTTTGCAAAATGCGGGAAGAAAGACCCCGAAGCATGAGCATGGAAAGTTCTGGATTCTCCTTCAAAGACTTTTCTACTTCCTCAATGGGAGATGACAGCAATTCCACGTCGGTGAAGGCCACCGAATGGTAAAAACGATCTGACCGTTGACCCACAATCAAAGACAATACTCCAAAAACAGTGTTTTCTCGCAGTAGAGCTACGGTTATTTCTTCGCCAGTTTCATAAACTCGAGACAGTTTGACCGCGCCTTTGAGCAAGAAGTAAACTCTTTCTGCTGGGTCTCCAGGAAAAAAGATAGTCTTACCCCGTTCAAAGTGTTCTACTATTGGGGGAAAAGATCGGCTATTGATTTGGCGGAAGACCTTTCCTAGTGCTGTATCGTCAGTTATTGGCAGGTTCATCACAAATAGTTAAAGCAGTTTTTGCGCTCTTGTACAAGCAAAAGCAAAATTAAATCGATCGATATTTTCTTTAGACTCAGTCAATATCATATCGTAGCAGCAGGGGGCTTAACGTCCTGGTCATTTTCATAGGAAATTATGCTCAATTTAACCGGAAAAAACGCTCTTGTCACGGGAATTGCCAATAATCGCTCCATTGCTTGGGGCATTGCCCAACAACTCCACAAAGGTGGAGCTAATTTAGGTGTAACTTATTTGCCTGACCCTAAAGGTAAATTTGAGAAAAAAGTACGTCAATTAGTAGAACCCCTTCAACCTACTATTTTTGTTCCTTGCGACGTTCAAGACGACGAACAAATCGATGCTACCTTTAAAACCGTTGAGGGAGAGTGGGGCAAACTAGATATTTTGATTCATTGTCTGGCCTTTGCCAATAAGGAAGATTTAACCGGGGACTTCAGTACTACTTCCAGAGCAGGTTTTGCCAAGGCTTTAGACATCAGTACTTATTCTCTCTCTCGCTTGGCTCAATCCGCCAAACCTTTGATGACAGAAGGAGGTGCTATTGTTACTTTAAGCTATATTGGCGGTGTTAAAGTAATCCCTAATTACAATTTAATGGGCATTGCCAAGTCCGGTTTAGAAATGAGCGTCCGTTATCTAGCCTCTGAACTCGGACCTCAGAACGTTCGAGTCAACGCCATTTCCGCAGGACCGATCCGCACTTTAGCATCTTCCGCTGTGGGGGGCATTCTCGATATGATTAAACATGTAGAAGAAGTGGCTCCCCTGCGCCGCACGGTGACTCAAGAGGAAGTGGGCAATACAGCAGCATTCTTGTGCAGTGACTTGGCTAGCGGTATTACCGGCCAGGTACTGTATGTAGATGCTGGCTATGAGATCATGGGGATGTAGGCCATGGCAAGGGGGAGAATCAAACAAAATTTGGTTAATTCTCCCCTTTGTTTATCTTGTCTAATATGAAATCTGAAAAAGAATGCTACAGATAGAATGGTGCTTCTCAGTTATTCGCGAATACTTTAAGGTTTGATCCCCCCCAGCCCCCTCCCCCCCTAAGTCCCCCTTTTTAAGGGGGATTTAGGGGGATAGGTAAGCAAAATAAATTGTGCATTTCAATTGCTCAAAACCCTTCAATCTCTTTCAGTAATAGACGGTAAAACCATGGAAAATATTGCTATATCTGTCCTGGAAACATATGCACAATCAAGAGCCAATAAACCAACTGATAATTATATTGATGAAAATGAAGCTGATGAATTGTTAAAACCTGTATTTATCCAATATGCGACTCAAATACAAGAAGGTAGTTTCGAGGGAGAATCTTGGGAAGAAGTGAAAAAGCAAATATAGCGCTACGCGCAATTCAAAATTAAAAATTAAAAATTCAAAAACTGGCTATGACTAGGTTTCAGGCTTTATTAATGTCCTAACCTAAATGCGTAGTGCTATAACACTATTGTATCTGTAGCCAACGTTTTCAGATTTGATATTAGCATTTGCTTTAAAGTAATTTAATAACCCTTCCTCATCAGAACCTACTGCCTAGTCATTTTTAGGATGAACTACTAAGGCGCTCGCGTAGCGATCCGCGCAGCGGTGCGCCTCCAAAACCAGGGGAACTTCCACAAACTCAATCTCATTCGCGAAGCACAGTTCCGTTTCCCATTTATTGATAGGATGTTTTGCATTAGCCAGATCCGTATCTTCAAGACAAATATTAAACCATGACTGATGCTTGAGGTTTGGCAAAAATCATCTTTCCTGCAGAGGTTTGCAAAGCAGAAGTCACCACCACCCGCAGTTCTCCACCCACATATTCCTGTCCTTCCTCCACCACTACCATAGTCCCATCCTCCAAATAACCTACTCCTTGAGCTGCTTCCTTGCCCTGTTTGAGGATTTTCAATTCCAAACTATCTCCTGGCAGATAGATAGGACGGATAGCTCTAGCTAAATCGTTAATATTGAGGATGGAAACCTTCTGTAAATTAGCTACTTTGCTCAAATTGTAGTCATTGGTCACGAGAATACCATTAATTTCTTGAGTAAAGCGAATTAATTTGCTATCCACCGTGGCAATATCTTCGTAATCTGCTGGATGAATGACAATTCTTTCTGGAAAAGATTCTTGCATTTTGTTGAGCAAGTCCAATCCTCTCCTTCCTCGCACTCGCTTTTGGTCGTTAGAAGCATCTGCCAGTTGTTGTAACTCCTGCAAAACAAACTGAGGAATGAGAATTTGTCCTTCTACAAAACCGGTATGGAGCAGTTCTCCAATGCGACCGTCGATAATACAGCTAGTATCCACAATCTTAGTTGCTGCAGGTTGGAGAGTCCCTTCTGCCATTAAAATACTTTCAATACTGTTGCGATTGATTAGTCTTAAGAAGGTGCGACCGTGAGTATCTGCCAGACTGACACCCAAAAAGCCAAACATCAAGCTGCCTAAAATGGCAGTGATGGGTTTAATAGCAGAAAGCTGGGCCGGAATGGGAAATAAGAAAATAGGCGCTAACATTAGGTTAGCCAGCAACAGTCCCATGGCTAAACCTACAGCTCGGGTGAGAATAATTTCAATGGGGGTTTCGCGGATTTGCTTTTCCAGACGACGGTAAGTACCTTGGGCCACTAAACCCAGTGCCAAACCCAAAATGCCAGCAAAAGTAGCACTAACTAAGCGCAATGCCTCTACATTGGAGACAGTTTCTAAGACACTGTTGGGAAGCAGTTGGATAATATCAAAGCCAACTGCCACCGCTGCTATGATGAATAAAATAATAATGATGCCATCAATCATGATACCTCCTGGGAAAACGGAAACCGCGAAGTTTTAACTCGCGGATGAAGTTGACGCGGCGGATTTATCCGCCATGAAATTGGTAGCTATATCCATCTTTGCGATGAATAGCTTGACAATACTTATAGCTAATTCCTGAAACTTTTCCTTTTGCAGTAGTAATATCAAAAAAACCAGTTTTTCTCGTTGCTATTCTACCTACATAAGTACCTATTTTTTTACCCTTAGTTACGACAGCTTTTACAATATCTCCTGTCTGGAAACCTTTGTGAATCTTTTTTTGAGAGCAATGAAGCCTTGGAAACCCAAACTTGTCTGTTCTACAAATTTGCCTGGTTCCATGTCCTTTAGCTGTAATCAATAAGGGCTGATAATCTTCAATGTATAACGTATCAACGTTACCAACATTTGCAGCATCCAGCCAATGAGTTTTCGGTAGGTTTTGACGGCAACGATTGTATTTAGTCAAACCCCCCGAACCCACCTCAACTGGAAGCCCAATTAATTTCAGCTCGTCGTGCAACTTCCATCGAGTAGCATTAACTGCCGCTGCATCTGCCAATGGTTTTTTAGCTTGAGACAAAATACGCTTTAGTATGCTTGGCTTCTTTGAAAGGAACTGTTCTATTTCTTGATTACCTTTAGCTTGGTTGCAATTATGGCAAGCAATCGCTAGGTTAGAGACCCTATTGCTACCACCCTTGGACTTTGGCTTAATATGTTCAATTTCTAGCCTTGTGCCTATTGCTCCGCAATAGGCACAAGTTCTATTCCATTTAGCCAAAAGATATTCCCGTAGTTCATAGCCATACAAAGTCCCTTGTTGGTATTCAATCCCAGAGATTTCAGGATTTAGCATCTTCTGAGTATCAAACCTAACTAGTTCTTGGGAAATACCAGTTACTGGACAAAATTTAATTAGTTTGTTGACCCAAGTCAAAATATTATAGACCCGCGACATTAGGCTGGGAGCCAGCCAACCCTTTGGTCTCTTTCTATTAAGAAATCTGGGCTGACGATACCGAGTTTTACGGTTGCGACGGGAGCGTCTAAGCTGTCTCCTGGAAGTTAAAGCTTCTCTGATTTGGAACCCTCTATGAGTTAGCTCCGCACCCCAGATAACTCGGTTATCTTGAATAATCGCCAACCCTGTTGTCTTTGCCCCTGGATCTATTTTTAGTTGATGGTCATGAGTTACGCAATTTTCTTCCTCTAAGTCTTTGATGATGATGGTAAATGGATATCTTCTAAGCACTTTGGCCCTTCCTAACTTCAACAATTTTCTTGCTTTGGCAGGGTGACATGGGTCTAGTGGTTTTCGGTTTTTATCCAAAACGAATACACGCATAATGTGAGTGCTCCTATTGCTAGGGTTCAGTTCGCTTCGTCAATGTTTTAAGAGCTTGTTAGGTTTGCTGCACTGCCTTACCCCTCGTAAAGCTGTTTAACAACAAGCGACAGGGCCATGAACTAGCGACGCATTCGTGGGTGTCATCACTCAAAAAACGTAGTCCACTAATGGACTTGGACTGGTCAGCTAGCTTTAGCTTTAGGGCACGAAGCCCCGCTGCAGAGGGCGCGGGGTGCTGACATAAGATCTCCTTATTGAACTTAAAAATTCCAGTGGTAGGGGCGCACAGACCTGTTACCAATTCTATAGCAATTCCCAATGAACAATTAACAATGAACAATTAAGAGGTTGAGCAGAAAAATGCCCCTTTCGCTTTGTACAAAGGTGATGCAGCAGATGCCGCACTTTTGTATAAAAATGTAGCATATAACGACACCAGGGCGAAGCGCTATACCTTTAAGATGTTGTAGGAATTTTTAGGAGGGCGTTCTGGATATTTTCAAACTTATTCTATATTTCAAGAAAAAAGGGATAAAATATGGGCTATGAGGGATGAATCTTTAACTTGTTTTAATAAATCAGACCTGCCTCTTGCTGCCTATATTCATCTTCCCTTTTGTCGTCGCCGATGCTATTACTGCGATTTTCCCATTTCCGTCGTGGGAAATAGCCCTCCTTCAGTTTGGTTGGAAGAGTACGTAACAAGCCTATGTGGGGAAATCGCCATTGCCCCCAGACCAACTCAACCCCTAACAACAGTTTTCTTCGGTGGTGGAACCCCCTCCCTCCTTCCTGTCAGTCACTTAGAAACCATTATCAAAGCCATTGACAAGAGTTTGGGGATTGCTCCTGATGCGGAAATCTCTATGGAAATAGATCCGGGAACCTTTACCTTAGAGCAACTGCTAGACTATCGCCAATTGGGAATCAATCGAGTTAGTTTGGGAGTGCAGGCATTTGATGAGGAACTCTTAGCTGCTGCAGGGCGATCGCACTCCCTGAAAGACACCTTCACAGCCATTGACTTAATTCGCCAAGCAGCTATTACCAACTTTAGTCTGGATTTAATCTCCGGGTTGCCCTATCAAACTATCAGTCAATGGCAATTCTCCTTACAAACTGCCATTGAGATTGCCCCCAATCATATTTCCTGTTATGACTTAGTCTTAGAACCAGTAACTCCCTTTGGCAAGCAATATCAACTGGGAGTAAAGCCTTTACCAGAGGATCGGTCAACCGCCACCATGTACCAACTGGCTGGGGAAATGCTCGCAACTGCTGGATACCAGCATTACGAAATTTCTAATTACGCCCAACCGGGATATCAATGCCGCCACAATCGAGTTTATTGGCAAAATAAACCTTACTACGGTTTTGGCATGGGAGCAACCAGTTATCTTTACAGGCAAAGATTTAGCCGTCCCCGCACTCGTCAAGAATATTATGCCTGGGTGGAAGAATTAATTGAAAATAATGGGGTAATAGATTGTGAGCTAACATCTCCAACGGATTTACTCTTAGAAACTTTAATGTTGGGATTGCGTCTCGCAGAAGGAATAAGTTACAGTCACGTTAGCCAGGAATTTGGTGAGGAAATTTCAGTCAAAATTTTTGATTGTTTGCAACCCTATTATGACCGAGGATGGGTAGAAAATATTGCTGGGGAAAAGTTTAGATTAACCGACCCGCAAGGATTTTTATTTTCCAATACTGTTTTGACAGCATTATTTCAGGCTTTTAATTAGTCTTGCGAGCTTAACTTGAACTGCTAATTTAAGTTAATTATACTTTTATATTTTTTCATAATTTGTATAGCAGGTTACATTAAGTTAGTTCATTAGAAGTTAAACTTAGAAAATATTTCACACTCTCATAGGCTTATAGTCTAAGTAGTCGTGCAAAATTATTTGTATATAATTTTGCCCGTAAGTCTTGCAAGGCAAGGAGTGAATGTCCAATTAATTTTGCCTAGGTACTTATACCACAATGGTAGAATTAACTAATTGTGTTTTGAAAAAGAAAGTTAAAATTAGCATAGATTGAGTAATGGCAATAGCAGTTAAAGAGCAAGAGAATCAAACCTCAGTAACACCTAAAGCTCCTGGCAATTTGGAGAAAAGCAAGTCATCAAAACACCTCAAAATTATTGAGCCAAAACCATCTCTCTTACATTGGTTTTACAACCTACCGATTCGCCAAAAGCAATTAGTAGGTTTGTTTACCTCCGAAGTTATTTCTATTGTTGGACTGGTGGGAGTTGGGGCTGTATTGCTCATTTTGGGAGGACGGAGTCAATTACTGAACCAAGCAAAATCGGAGTTAAAAGTCAAGGAAACTAACTATAATATTAAAATTGACCAAATAGCCCTGAGTTCTCAAAGCCATGCAGAGAATCAGCTATTCATTAATGCGGCAAACAGCAAACAATTTAGTCCTGAAGTGAGAACCAAACTGAAAAGCAAGCTGAGAACCATTTTCTTTCGTGAAATTAGGAAATATGATATGGAATTTGCTACTTTAGTGGATAACAATCGTAAAATTATCGCTACAGCAAATCTTCCTCGTTCTGGGATAGAATTTGACCCCCATGGGTTAGTAACTCGTGCTTTAAACTCTAAAGAACAGATACAAGCAACGGAGTTAATTTCCTATGACCAACTAGCAGCAGAAAGTCCTCGCTTTGCAGAATTGCGGACTCGAGATTTAGGTTTAGATCCTGCTACTAAACCTAAACCGGATTTTTTAATTCGTTACATCGTTACTCCCGTGAAAAAAGCAAATAGTGAAGTTGTAGGGGCTATTATTTTAGGAGATCTAGTCAAATCTCCCATTGTGGCCAATACAATAAATTCTCTTAATGGTGGCTATAGTGCAGTTTATTTGCGCCGGGATTCAGGAGACTTTGTTTTAGCAGCTTCCCAACTGCAAGGAGAAAAGAATAAAAAACTCTTAAATGTAGAACTGGCTAATAATAACTTGCTTAAACAAGCAGTGGCAGCTAAAGGAGATGCCGTAGCAGGTCCGGCAAAAATTGCTTCCCAAAATTATACCACTGCAGCCAAGGCACTGTCCAACAATGCAGGAGAACCCATTGCTATTTTGGTGCGAGGAACCCCGAGAACGGGTCTGAATCGACTTCTTGGCCAAAGTCTATTGGTACAAATGATTATTGCAGCTTTGGCATTGGCTGCAGATGTATTTTTAGCCATCATGTTGGGCAAAACTATTGCTCAACCCCTACAAAAATTAACAAGAACTGCCCGAGAATTTTCTGAAGGTGATAGAGCAGCTCGCACGGATTTAAAAACTGAAGATGAAATTGGTGAGTTAGCCAGAACTTTTAATCAGTTAGCCGATAATATCGTAAAAGGAGAAATGGCTTTAGCCAGGGACGGCAAGCAAACAGAATTATTAGCAATAATTAGTCGCGGGAGGACAGTGCAGGAAGTAGAGATTCCTTTGAACGAACTGTTACAATTAATCCGCGACCCTTTGAAGTTAGATCGGGTAGTAATTTATCGCTTTAACTCAGATAGAAGCAGCCATATCTTGGCAGAAGCAGGAGAGCCTCTATTTCCTTCTGCCATAGGAGTGGAAATTCCAGCCAGCGCCATTTCTATGGAATTATATTCCATTTACCAAAAAAGTCTTGCTGTAGCCACTAATAACATCTTAGAAGAAGATTTCCCCATAGAATACCGAACCTTGATGGAGAAATTGCAGGTTAAATCCCATTTAGTAGCACCTATTCTTCAAGGAGAGAATTTATTGGGTTTGTTGGTTGCTCATCAATGTGACAGTATTCATTATTGGCAGCAATGGGAAATTGATGAATTTGTCAAATTTGCTGGCAAACTAGCAGTAGCTTTAAATAGTTTTGTTCTCTTAGAACAGAAACAAGTAGAAGCGGAACGAGAACGTCAAGAAAAAGAAATTCTGCAAGCAGAACTATACCAATTATTAGGAGAAGTAGAACAAGCATCGGCAGGAGATTTAACCGTGCGAGCGGATATGACTGACAGTGCCATAGGCATCGTGGCGGACTTTTTTAATTCTATTATTGAGAATCTTCAAGACATAGTAATTAAAGTGAAAAAATCCGCCAGTGAAGTAAACACTTTAGTGGGGCAAAATGAAGCGGAAATCTCCCAATTAGCCCATCGAGCCACAGACCAATCTCAACAAATTAAAACTGCTCTCAATTCCGTAGAGAAAATGACCGGAGAAATTAGCAATGTAGCCCGTAATGCTAAAGCTGCTGCTACCATAGCAACCGTTGCTTCTACTAAAGCAGAAACTGGAAAGGAAACTATTAACCGCACCGTAGCTAGTATTGTGCAATTGCGAACAACAGTAGCAGAAACAGGGAAAAAAGTAAAGCGTTTGGCAAAATCTTCCCAACAAATTTCTAAAGTAGTTGCTCTCATTAATCAAATTGCACTGCAAACTAATTTATTGGCTATCAATGCTAGTATTGAAGCAGCTCGAGCGGGAGAAAAAGGTCTAGGTTTTGCTGTAGTAGCTGAAGAAGTAGGGCAGTTAGCAAGTCAGTCTGCGGCAGCCACTAAAGAAATAGAAATAATTGTGGAAAACATTCAGGGAGAAACCCAAGAAGTTATTAAAGCAATGAAAGTGGGAACAGCGGAGGTGGTTACAGGAACTAGTTTAGTTGAGGAAGCAAAAGAGAATTTCTCTGATATCTTAAAAGTATCGCAAGAGATTGATAAATTGGTTCAATCTATTTCTAAGATGACTGTATCTCAAGCTGAAACTTCGGAAGCATTGAAGCAATTAATGCAGGATATTGCTGCTATTTCTGCTAGTACTTCCGAGTCTTCCTGTGAGGTTTCTGGTTCTTTGGGAGAAACTGTGACTATTGCTCGACAATTGCAAGAATCTGTCAGTACTTTTAAGGTAGAAAAATAGTTGGTTGCTTGCACTGCCCTTCGACTTCGCGGCCCCTGAGCGAAGTCGAAGGGCAGGGACCGCGTAGTCGAAGTGTTGGTTGTTGGTTGCCTGCACAGAGGGTCGTCGAAGTGTTGGTTGTTTGTTGTTTGTTGGTTGTTTGTTGAAATCGCAAATTAGTAGGGTGCGGCACTGCCCACCACAACATCTATAGCAATTCCCAATGAACAATTAAGAGGTTGATAAGAAAAATGCGCATGCACGCTTTATACAAAGGTGATACAGCCGATGCAGTATCTTTGTCTGAAAATGTAGCATGTTTTGACACTTTAGGAGCGAAGCGCTATACCATTTTAGGTGTGCCACGCCGGTAAAGGCTCACAGACTTGGGCTATCGTTTAGCCTAACAGCTGTGCGCCCCTACTAACAAAACTTAATTAAAAAATAATATTAATAAAACTTATCGTTAACGAGCAGCCCACTAGGTTGTAGAACTTTGTATTCAAGATATAATAAGGGTTTCAAGCATTTTTCTCTCTCATGAGCTAACTTCTATAGTAATTGCTAAGAATTTGCAATAAAGGTCACGATCCCCTAATCTAAATATAAGAGATTACAATTAGGATTAATCGAGCAATGCAAATAGCAGTTAAAGATAAAGAGGGGAAAACCTCAACACCGAATCCAAATCCCGGCAATTTAAAGAAAAAAAAGCCACAACAACACCCCAATCTTGCTCGGGGAAAAGCCCCCCTTTTGCAGTGGTTCGATAACCTCTCCATTCGTCAAAAGCAATTAGTAGGTTTGTTTACCTCTGAAGTTATTTCTATTGTTGGACTGGTGGGAGTTGGGGCTGTATTGCTCATTTTGGGAGGAAGAACTCAATTACTCGAGCAAGCTAAGTCAGAGTTAAAAGTAAAGGAAACTAACTATAATTTAAAAATCGACCAAATAGCTCTTAGTTCTCAAGGTAATGCAGCCAATCCCGTGGTTATTAATGCTGCCATGAATAAGGAAGCTAATGCGCAACTACAAAGAATTATCTATCATGAAACCAATAATAATAAAATTGAATTTGCCATTCTAGTAGACCAGAATAAGCAAATTGTAGGTACGGCCAATCTCCATAGTTTTCGCACGGCTTTTGACCCCAATGGTTTGGTAAGTGAGGCTTTAAAATCTGGAAAACAGATAAAAGCTACAGAGTTAATTTCCTACGACCAACTGGAAGCTCAGAGTCGTGATTTTGAAGCTGAACTAAGGGCTGAAGAGCTAGGTCTAGATCCTGCTACCAAGCCGGATTTTCTGATTCGTTATATTGTTACTCCTGTAGTGCGGCAACTTAATAGAGAAGTGGTGGGAGCCATTATTATAGGAGATGTGGTTAAATCCCCCATAGTCGCGGATACAGTTAGTTCTCTTAATGGTGGCTATAGTGCAGTTTATTTACGCCGCAGTAAAGGGGATTTTGTCTTAGCTGCTTCCCAAGTGCAAGGACAAAAAAATCAAACCCCATTAAATAATCTCGAACTGGCTAATAATGACTTGCTCGAACAAGCAGTAGAAAGTGAAGGAAATCCCGTGACTGGTTCGGCAAAAATTGCTTCAGAGAGTTATACAATTGCTGCCAAAGCACTATACAACCATGGAGGAGAACCCATTGCTATTTTGGTGCGAGGAACCCCGAGAACGGGTTTGAATAAACTTCTTGGCCAAAGTCTATTGGTACAAATGATTATTGCAGCTTTGGCATTGGCTGCAGATGTATTTTTAGCTATCATGTTGAGCAAGACTATTGCTCAACCCCTGCAGAAATTAACAAGAACTGCCCGAGAATTTTCTCAGGGCAATCGCGCAGCTCGCACGGATTTAAAAACTGAAGATGAAATTGGTGAGTTAGCCAGAACTTTTAATCAGTTAGCCGATAATATCGTAAAAGGAGAAATGGCTTTAGCCAGGGACGGCAAGCAAACAGAATTATTAGCAATAATTAGTCGCGGGAGGACAGTGCAGGAAGTAGAGATTCCTTTGAACGAACTGTTACAATTAATTCGCGACCCTTTGAAGTTAGATCGGGTAGTAATTTATCGCTTTAACTCAGATAGAAGCAGCCATATCTTGGCAGAAGCAGGAGAGCCTCTATTTCCTTCTGCCATAGGAGTGGAAATTCCAGCCAGCGCCATTTCTATGGAATTATATTCCATTTACCAAAAAAGTCTTGCTGTAGCCACCAATAACATCTTAGAAGAAGATTTCCCCATAGAATACCGAACCTTGATGAAGAAATTGCAGGTTAAATCCCATTTAGTAGCACCTATTCTTCAAGGAGAGGATTTATTGGGTTTGTTGGTTGCTCATCAATGTGACAGTATTCATTATTGGCAGCAATGGGAAATTGATGAATTTGTCAAATTTGCCGGTAAACTAGCAGTAGCTTTAAATAGTTTTGTTCTCTTAGAACAGAAACAAGTAGAAGCGGAACGAGAACGTCAAGAAAAAGAAAATCTGCAAGCAGAACTATTGCAATTATTAGGAGAAGTAGAAAA
>JH611136.1 GCA_000252485.1 Prochloron didemni P4-Papua_New_Guinea
CCAGCAGTGGAATAAATCGTAGGTTGGGTTGAGGTTACGAAACCCAACAGCCAGAATCTCTATCCACAATCAACCTATCTTATATCATTAGAGCGATCGCTTGCTAATGTTCCACCAGTTTATTATAATAGTCTAGACTAGACTCAAACTTTATTCCTCATAGATTATGACTGCTTTACCTGATTTTACCCCTTGCGGTTATCAAGTCACCGAGCAACTTAATCGCAATCTTCAAGCAGGGAGAAATACTTACAAAGCCCTAGAAATAACCACTCAAAACCCGGTAGTTATTAAACAGTTTCGCTTTGCTACTACCGGCGATTGGGCTAGTTACAAAGAGATTGAAAGAGAAATTGAAGTATTGAAAGGATTGAACCATCCAGGTATTCCTCAATACTTAGAAAAGTTCGATCCTGGAGATGGTTTATGTTTAGTCCAGGAATATAAAGCTGCTCAACCTTTATCCCAACCCCGTAGCTTCAGCCCGGAAGATATTAAAACTATCGCTATCCAACTCTTGGAGATTTTGGTTTATTTACAAGCAAGAATCCCTCCAGTCTTTCACCGAGATATTAAGCCAGAAAACGTGCTAGTTGACCAGAGTCTCCAGGTTTATTTAATTGATTTTGGCCTGGCAAGAATTGGCAATAGTACTAAATTTTGAAGCCCTTGATACATTTGGAGTCTCAGAAAAATCTGTAAATAGGCGATCGCGAAGCGTTATAGTTTTTTTTATTGATAAATATCCCGTGGGATAGTTTTTTAGTAGGGTGGGCATTGCCCACCACAGCATCTATCGCTGTAGTCAAAGCAGTCTCTTTAGAAAGATGAGCAAGGAAATAAGAATCACAGCGCATAAAATTATTTCATCATTTATCATTTTCTGAGAAAGCAATAATCACAATCATTATTATAAGGATGTTTGATAACTCGATCGCGTTTTTTGATATTGATATAAGTGAGGTTATTCCGTGGATTGAGAAACCGGGAATATGAGTCAAGATTTTAGCATTAATCCTTAAAATAATAGGAGAAACCCGGTTTCTTGGCTGAAATCTAATCCACATTGTGTGGCACGGCACTACAATCAATTGTAATATTACGTATTATAAAGCAACACTTCTATCTTAAAAGTCCCCCTTTGATAAGGGGGATTTAGGGGGATAGTCCCCGTTTGTACCAAAAATTTTTAGATTTGATATAACTCATATAATAAATGATAATTTTTTCAAAGCATTCTTTTTCCTATTCCAGATAACGCTTTCGGTGGGCGATGCCCACCCTACAATTCTAGCTCTTCATGATTAATAAATACCCGTGGGATAGCCATCTTGGCTGTCGGACCCTTCAGAGATTCACTCATATAATGAATGATAATTTTTTCAAAGCATTCTTTTTCCTATTTCACATAAGGCTTTCGGTGGGGGATGCCCACCCTACAATTCTAGCTCTTCATGATTAATAAATACCCGTGGGATAGCCATCTTGGCTGTCCTGGCCTTCATAGATTAACTCCTATAATGAATGATAATTTTTTCAAAGCATTCTTTTTCCTATTCCAGAAACCCAACAAAACAACCCGTGCTGTTGGGTTTCGTTACCTCAACCTAATCACTACTCTATCGATAGGTTAGAGAGTGAGTATTACTGCTCAGGAGACAATTGGATTAATCAGAATATTCTCAATCGCTACTCTATCGATAGGTTAGAAAAAAAGTTGACGGTTGCGATTTGAGATATTAAAGTTTCTTATTTTTATTTGGGGGCGTGGAGCTAGCTGAACTATCAACTGTCAACTGTCAACTATCCACTATCCACTATCAACTCTCCTCTGTTATAGGGTTGTCTAGCAGCCAATTAACTAATTCATCGCTGGTATTGAAATCCCATATTGTTTCTTCTAAACGTTCTAACTCGACCGATTGCAATGCTGCAATTAAGGATATTGTAGAAGAACTGAGTTGTCCAAAACGGCGTTCAAGTTGTCTCAATAGAAAGCTTCTTTGACCTTCTATTTTCCCTTGTTCTATTCCTTGTTCTATCCCTTGTTCTATCCCTTGTTCTATCCCTCGTTCTATCCCTTGTTCTATCCCCTCTTCTATTCCTTCCCTTTTTGCTAAACTCAATTCACCTCTTCTATCCTCTAACAGTATTTCTTGTTGGCGGATATTTTCCAGTTCTTCTACACTTAAACTAGCTTGATTCGCTATATTCAAAGCTTTTTCTAACTGGGGAATTTCCTTGAGGTTGTCAGGAATAAGTTCTAAACTGGGAGCTTCTTTAATAAAATAAATCCACTTATCCATGGCATTTTCCAAGTCTTCCAGTTTTTTGGTAAATTTGGGTAGTTCCACAAACACTAATTTTAACTCATCTTCCTGATAAGCAAGTTTTTTTTCTTCTTCAAC
>JH611137.1 GCA_000252485.1 Prochloron didemni P4-Papua_New_Guinea
TGAAAGCATTCAGCACCTCCAGTTGTTCCAGTTGCCCAGCATCATCATAGGTAACAACAGCAGTTTTAGGAGTAACCCCATTCCCAGTCTGAGAAATACTAATAACTCGGTCTCGGGCATCATAGGTATAAGTTTCAGTGGATAACTGAATTCCACCAACCGTATCAGTAACAGTCAACACATTGCCCACACCATCATAGGTGTAGTCCAGCACCACCTTGTCCGTGAAGCCAAAAGTATCTCGGATTTCCTTAGTTAAACGGCCATCGTTATCATATTCATAAGAGTACTTAGCGAACGTATCAGACACCTCAACCAGCTGAGAGGCTGCATCATAGTCATAAGCGATGGTATTAACAATCCTGTCCCCATCCAACCACAGTTCGGCAGTTTGGCGATTCCAATCGTCGTATGCAAACTGGACAATGCGGCCATTGCGGTCCAATAGTTGTATTAGATTGCTAACCTCATCGTAGCTGTAGGTTCTTGTACCAATACCCACAGCAGTTTCCTGATAGAGGCGGTTGAGTTTATCGTAAGTGTAAGTAGTAACGTTGTCTAAGGGGTCTTGAACACTCGCTAGATTTTCCTCTTCATCATAGGTATAGGTAGTAACAAAACCTCTTGCATCTGTTTCCGTAGCCAGTAAATCCAGTTCGTTGTAACTATAGTTTGTAGCATTGTTGAGATGGTCAGTAATCTTCACCACATTACTGTTGCTGTCATATTCCGTAGTGGTAGTATTTCCCAAGGGAGTAGTAACTGTTATTTCCCGATTCAACTCGTCGTAGG
>JH611138.1 GCA_000252485.1 Prochloron didemni P4-Papua_New_Guinea
TGACCGACAAGTAAAAAACTGAAAACACCGTCTCACTGGTCACTGGTCACTGGTCACTGAAAAGCTATCAACTCTCAACTGTTATAGGGTTATCTCCCAGCCAATTAACTAATTCATCCCTGGTATTGAAATTCCACATTGTTTCTTCTAAACGTTCTAACTCGACCGATTTCAATGCTGCAATTAAGGATATTGTAGAAGAACTGAGTTGTCCAAAACGGCGTTCAAGTTGTCTCAATAGAAAGCTTCTTTGACCTTCTATTTTCCCTTGTTCTATTCCTTGTTCTATCCCTTGTTCTATCCCTTGTTCTATCCCCTCTTCTATTCCTTCCCTTTTGGCTAAACTTAATTCACCTCTTCTATCCTCCAAGAGTATTTCTTGTTGGCGGATATTTTCCAGTTCTTCTACACTTAAACTAGCTTGATTTGCTATATTCAAAGCTTTTTCTAACTGGGGAATTTCCTTGAGGTTGTCAGGAATAAGTTCTAAACTGGGAGCTTCTTTAATAAAATAAATCCACTTATCCATGGCATTTTCCAAGTCTTCCAGTTTTTTAGTGAATTTGGGTAGTTCCACAAACACTAATTTCAACTCATCTTCCTGATAAGCAAGTTTTTTTTCTTGTTCAACTTCAAGTTCTTCTTCTTGAAAATAAAAGCGAGTAATTATTTTGTCTGTGTCCGGAAATAATTGAAAATCAGTGATAGTTAAAGCAATGACAGGATTGAGATAAGAATATCCCTGTCCCAACTTA
>JH611139.1 GCA_000252485.1 Prochloron didemni P4-Papua_New_Guinea
ACTGATTCTCGCATAATTTCTCTCCTCATTAATCGAGTAATTATCTCATTATCCAATACTAACCCAGCTAGAATTGATGCTGAAGCTGCGATATTGGCTTGCATGCGCCTGTCTTCTATAGTTTCTACCTTTTTCGATACTTCTCTCAAAATGTCTGCTTTTGCTGCTTCTTTCGATAGAATTGCAAAAGGTAATAGTCCGGGAGTGTCCAGAAATAACTTGTGGGTTGCTCCCAGAGACGAATGATGTCAAAACTGTGGGAGAGTTTACCCAACTGGAAAGTATTTTGGTAGACTAATTCTGAAGCAGTTTTCTTTAAATAAATCACCACTTGTTTCATTTCTTTGTCTGGGTCGAACCGATACCCTCGCAACCGATAATCTGCCATTCTGAAGGGAATGGCTTTATGGGGTTTGGTCTGAAATTCCCCATGCAAAATTAATCGGTCTGATTGCAGCAAGATTAAGGAATCGGTTCGGATGGGTTCCAAAGACAATTCTCTCGGA
>JH611140.1 GCA_000252485.1 Prochloron didemni P4-Papua_New_Guinea
GCTGGTAATACCATACCTTATCTCTAATGGGACGGTAGATGAGGTACGGCCAAACTTTAGCAACTTGTATACTGCTTTCGAGGGGATAAACTCTGACAGAAAGGAGCATGTAAGACTGTTGAGCAAGAATACTTTGGGATTTGAGGACTTACCTGGTGGTGGCGATAACGACTTCAACGATCTTGTCTTTCAACTTAATACTGTTGATATCAATATTATCTGATGTTTGCGATTAACCTCAATAGACATCTCCAAAAACTAGGGGTGCAATCTTGATATACAAAGGTTTCAGAACTTTTTCTGGAGATGTCTAATAGTTATATAGCTCCTGAGGTCGAATTCAAAATTCAAAATTCAAAATTCAAAATGAAGAATTGACGAATGTCTCCGCAAAAAATGGCAGAAACTATACTCGCCTTATCCCTCTTGCTTTTTAGCTTGTTGTCAATTTTCAGATTCGGTCGAGTTACCTTGTTATATCATGTCCGTTATAGAGTTGGTTGAATAGACATCTCCAAAAACTATTAATTATCAATTATCAATTATCTATCAACCCAATAACTGATATTTATCCTGCAAGAATAATATTTTACTTCTTGCCTCATCTGAATTTTCTGCTAACTCAGCAAACTCTATCAAGCGCTTTAATTCTCGTTTCAACAAATGTCTTTCTACTTCCCAAGTGTGACGATCTAATTCAGGGGGGATGACAATGGTATCGAATAATGTAGCTCTTTCTTTCCCAGGATAAGGACGCAAGATTCGACCTCGACGCTGAATGAATTGACGGGGATTACCGGTACTGGCGAGAATAACAGCATGCTTAATCGCAGGAATATCCACCCCTTCATCTAAACAGCGAATGGAGACAATTCCCTGCAATTCTCCACTTTCAAATTGTTGGCGAATGGCTTCTCTTTCTTGAAGAGATGTGGTGGCAGTATAAGTATTGACTCGATAGCCTAATTCTGCTCCTAAAATACGAGTTACTGCTGCCAGTTGTCTGCTATAAACAGAATTGTTTTCTACATTGCCATCGCCGCAATAGAAGAGAGTGTGGGTGGTATGCAGTCTATCTTGCATTAATTTCCGCAAAGCTACTAACTTATTAGCAGCAGCACCAATTAAACGCGATCGCTGCATTAATAAAGAGGTTAAAGTATCATTGTATTCTGACTCTTCCCGTTGATTCAAAGCCCAACCGATACGCTTGGTTAATCTCCCATAAGCCAGACTTTCTGCTTGAGTCAAATTTACTAAAATAGGATTGTATACATAAGGAACTAACGCTCCTTGTTTAATGGCATCGGCAAGAGTAAACTCTGGTTGGAGAACGGAGCCAAAATAATTAAAGATACAATCGGTTCCTTCTTCATCAAAGTATCGTTCTGGAGTAGCGGAAAGAGCGAGACGCAAGCCAATATTGCGAGGTAAACTTTCTTCTAAACGGGGAGAACCAAGGTTATGGGCTTCATCCCCCACAATTAAAGTTTTCGAGGGAAAAAATTTGATTTCCGATTGAAAACTTTCCCCAATTAAACTAGAATTAGTGGTAATGACTGTAAGAAAAGATTCATTGCCAGCCCGGAGATTGTAAAGTTGCCGAGAAAGTTCGCTTTGCCAAGAATGAACGCTTTCAAAAGCCAAAATAGGTTGAAGATTAAATTTTTCGCATTCTCTTGCCCATTGAGCCACTAAATGACGGTAGGGGCAAACAACCAACAGCATTTGCAAGCCAATTTTTTGGTACAGTTCCACCGCGATCGCCAAAGCAGCAATAGTCTTACCGCTTCCCGTTGCCATCTTGAGAGTACCTCGTCCTTTGTTGCGAAACCAACTTACGATTGCTTTCTGTTGATAGTCCCGCAGTTGAATTGAGGGGGGAATTCTGGGACATCCCGGTGGTAAAGACTGATAAGCAGTCCTTGGTTCTGCAACTTTATACCCAGCAGCTAACTTTTCCCAGTCTATGGAAGATGGGGAAGAGTAAGTCTTAGTTTTGTGCTTGATAGTAACATATTTCATCCAGCTTCTAACCAATAAAAATTTATTCCTCTAAGAATCAGGGACGCGATCGCCTTGTGGCTGATTCACAGTCAATGTACTTTGTTAGCTCTAATGGAGCTGGTTTTTAATTATCCACCAGCTCCATTCTTGTCAAAAGGTCGCCTAATGAGAGATAATGAAAAATTGCGTGTAAATTCAACCAGGAGCAGAACAGAGCTATGGCCAGCAAAAAAGGCGTTCGCCTAGTAATTACCCTCGAATGTACCGAATGTCGCTCTAATACTAACAAGCGATCGCGTGGTGTTTCCCGCTATACTACCACCAAAAATCGTCGTAACACTACTGGTAGACTGGAACTGAAAAAATTCTGCACCCACTGCAATAAGCACACAGATCACAAGGAAATCAAATAGGCTCAATGCACAAGTAAAAATATTTGTCAAGAAAAAAAGAGAGGAAATTATGTCTTATTATCGCAAACGCCTTTCCCCCATTAAACCCAGTGAACCGATTGACTACAAAGATCTGGACCTGTTGCGCAAATTTATTACGGAACGGGGAAAAATTCTGCCCCGGCGGATTACGGGTTTGACCAACAAACAACAAAGAGACTTGACTACTGCAGTCAAAAGAGCCAGAATGCTGGCAATGTTGCCTTTTATCAACAAAGAAGGTTAAAACGTTCCCCAGTAAACCATCTGGGTTTACTGGGCGATCTGGGGAAAAATAAGATAACCTGTTAAAGGAAAATAAGCCCATGCAAAGCTGGTGGAAAAGGGAAAGCTGATCGAGTTTAGACTCCAAGGAAAACGTCTTCTTGCCGTTACCGAACGTCCAGAAGGAAAGAAAGATTGGATTGTAGTTGACCAATGGGGTCAATCTCATAAACTGCGACCTCAGCGAGTAGAATATGAGATCGGGGGAGGACCATACGAACAGACCGATATCACTAGCTTTATCCAAGCAGTGGAACCCTATGTGGACCCAAGCAGCTTGGAAGTAGCTTGGGAACTATTAGAATCAGAGCAAGAGTGCGTCACCCCAGAGGAAATGGCCCAGCTCTTATTTTCCGATTCTAGTCCCCCTCTTTCCTATGCAGCCCATAGCCTTCTGGCAGAAGATAAAATCTACTTTAAGAAAAAAGGTGATCGCTACGAACCTCGTTCTTCCAACCAAGTAGAGGAAATTAAACATCAGCTGGAAGTACAGCAACAGCGGGAACAGGAAAAAACTGAGTTTCTAACTAAGATAGATCGGGCATTGGCAGGAGAACCAGTGCCATGGGAAACGGCAGATCGCACTCGTCTGGAAGCCTTGGAAAAGTTCGTCCTCTACCCAGAGCAAGCCAATCGCTCCGCTCAAGATATTTTGGCACTTTTAGGACGCTCCAAAATACCGCAAGCGGCGAGGCTATTGCTGATAGACTTAGGCTGGTGGAGCAAACACGAAAATCTGTTTTTGCGCCGCAGTTCCTATCCCGTAAATATTCTGCAAAAGGTCCTTGATGTGGCGCAATCTTATCTCGACTCTCCTCCCACCGACCCAGATGGCGATCGCCTGGATCTGACTCACCTTAAAGTCTATACCATTGATGATGAGACTACTGAAGAGATAGATGATGGCTTGAGCATTGAATACCTTGGGGAAGGGGAAGCACCTCGACTGTGGATTCATATTGCCGATCCCACTCGCTTGGTTTCTCCAGGAGACGAACTGGACATGTTCGCCCGCCGCCGCAGTACTAGCTTGTATTTGCCCACTGGGACTATTTCTATGTTTCCCCTGGAACTGGCTACCGGACCTATGAGTTTGGTACAGGGTGAAGTTTGTTGCGCTCTTAGTTTTGGCGTTATTTTAGATGATTCTGGAGCGATCCAGGAATACCGCATCCATCCCACTTTAATCAAACCCACTTATCGTCTGACCTATGATGATGTGGATGAGATGCTCCATTTGGATATTAAAGCCGAACCGGAGATTGCTAAATTAGCTGCTTTAGCTCAACGACGGCAACAATGGCGTAGTAATTGCGGATCTATTAATATCCATATGCCGGAGTCTTCCATTAAAGTTAAATCCGATGAAGAAATTGTGATCGAGTTGCTTCACAACTCTATTTCTCGGCAAATAGTAGCGGAAATGATGATTTTGGCTGGAGAAGTTGGGGGAATATACGGAAGAGAACATAAGATTCCAGTACCTTTTAGGGGGCAGCCTCAACCAGAACTGCCTTCAGATGAAGAACTGTTGCAGTTACCGGCAGGTCCAGTGCGTTTCTGCGCTTTGCGTCGCTGCATGCCTCGCAGCGAAATAAGCATTACCCCAGCTCGTCATGCAAGTCTGGGGATAGATAACTATACCCAGGTAACTTCTCCTATTCGTCGCTATACTGATTTACTGGCTCACTTTCAGCTGAAAGCCCATTTACGAGGAGAATCTTTACCATTTTCAGCAGAACAAATGCAAGAAATTCTCTATACCATCTCCATGTCTTCTCAGGAAGCTAGTTTGGTAGAGCGCCAAACTAATCGTTATTGGGCTTTAGAATATCTCAGACGCAATGCCGATTGTGTTTGGCAAGTGCTGGTATTGCGCTGGCTGAGGGAAGATGATAATTTGGGCTTGATTTTGTTAGAAGATTTGGGCTTGGAATTGCCACATCGTTTTGAAAGAACTGTATCTCTGGGCGATCGCCTGGAAGTGCAGGTCAGTCGCGCCGATCCTCATCGGGATGAAATTCGCTTCCGGGAAATGCTTGAAAGTTCTGACAATCAAGCTGCTGCTAGTTAGAACAATTAATAATTAACAATTAAAATACTCTGAGAAATGTTTAAGCAGCAAAGCCCTTATCAAATTGTCTATTTGGAACACGAGCGTTGCCGTTTGTATGCAGAGGAGATCGAAGTAATTTCAGACCGTCAAATGTCATGGGTACGTCCTGTAGTGCTGGCAACTATACCAGAGCCCGGGGAAAGTACTCAAAAAGATAAGTTGGTAGATCTGCGCTTTACGGCGGATTTAATTTGGCCTGAGAGTTCATTCCAACCAGCTCTAGATACAGAAGTGATTGGTTTGTTAATGCAGCTAGAAGACCTCTATACTCCGCCAGATAATCTCCAGAATGCTCGTCAAGAGCTAAGATGTTTTATAGACCGAGTTTGGCAATCTTGCCAGCTTCAACCTTCACTGACTGGGGATTAAACGAATGCGGCCAGCATCCATTTCCTCCATGAGTAATTCCAGAGCCTCATAATCTACATCAGATATGTAACCCATACGGGTCAGCTCGTAGTTGATTCCATTTTCAATTTCAGGAGTCAACTGTCTGATATAAAGTGCTTTTTCTACTAATTGTCTGATAGCATGTGTGGTGTTCACGATTTTTCAAATACATTAGCTAGGTATAATATGATTGACTTGTTATTGAAGATAACATAGATAGTTTTATCAATGAGTGATAGAAATCACTTTTGTGTGAACCTAGCATAGCCATTGTCTGTGGCAGAAAAAACAAGATTTGGTAAAGTTTTATTCTCGGGGATGACAATTAGGCAACTGCTGAGTTATATTGGGGAGATAGATTCCTATATTTGCCACAGATATTTCTCTCAGAGAATGAGGAAGAGAAAATGAAAAATTGTCATAAAATTGTCAAAATTGCTACATTAGAACCAGAAGGTCATGTTACAGCAGTTAATGCTAATGACTTTTTTGACCATCTCAAGCAGGTTATTAAAGCTGAAGAAAGCTCTATTCTTTTAGTAGATATGAAACAGGTAGAATTTGTGGATAGTCCAGGTTTGATGGCTCTAGTAAATGGATTCCGCTTTGCTCGCAGTTTGGGTAGACATTTAAGCCTTTGTTCTCTTGCTCCATCGGTAAAGATGGTATTGGAATTAACCCAGTTGGATAGAGTCTTTGAGATTTTTGATAACCGAGATGCCTTTGATGGTCATTACAACCTTGTATCGGTTCAGTAGAATAAAGAAACTAAGTCGGTAATTAATCTCTCACCCTGATAAATTTTTGTAAATAAAGATATAAATTAGACTAAGATTGAGTCTCAGTAAAATAACTGGAGGGTTTGGCGGTGGGAGTGGCAATAGAGAGCATAATTACCCCAGATATACGGAAACCAGCCCGTTATCTTGGCAACGAATTAGGTGCAATCCACAAGTCTTGGTTAGAAGCAGAAGTGCGCTGGGTACTAAGTTACCCGGAAGTATATGAAGTAGGGGCATCTAATTTAGGACATATCATCCTCTACAATATCCTCAATGCCCAGCCAAGACAACTCTGCGATCGCGCCTACTTGCCAGCACCAGATTTAGCAGCTAAACTCCGTTCAACCCAAACCTCTCTCTTCGCTTTGGAGTCTCGAAGGTATTTGCGGGACTTTGATATTGTGGGTTTCAGTCTTGCCTACGAGTTGGGAGCCACCAATATTTTGGAAATGCTGGATTTGGCTGGTATTCCCCTTACTTGGCAGGAAAGAGACAATGGGGATTATCCCCTTATTTTTGCTGGGGGACAAACTGCCACTTCTAACCCAGAACCATACGCGGATTTTTTGGATTTTGTTGCTTTGGGTGACGGGGAAGAGTTACTACCGGAAATTGGCTTAGTAGTGGAAGAAGGAAAAGTTGGAGGTTTGAGTCGGCAAGAGTTACTGCTGGATCTGGCTCAAGTACCGGGAGTCTACGTACCGAGATTCTACCACATGCAGGAAGATGGTTCGGTTCGTCCCAATCGTCCTGATGTTCCCGACAGGATTCTACGACGGGTCGCTACTCCCATTCCCGCCTATTCTATCGGTTTAGTTCCCTATGTAGAAACAGTTCACGATCGCCTCACGGTAGAAATTCGTCGGGGCTGCACTCGGGGTTGTCGCTTCTGTCAACCGGGAATGCTCACCCGTCCCGCTCGGGATGTGGAACCGCAACAGGTGGTGGAGGCTATTGAACAGGGCATGTCGGCAACGGGATACAATGAATTATCTCTTCTTTCTCTCAGTTGCTCCGACTACCTCGCCCTCCCAGCAGTAGGGATGGAAATTAGGAATAGGTTGCAACAAGAGAATATTTCCCTTTCTCTACCCAGTCAAAGGGTAGACCGGTTTGATGAAAATATTGCCAGAATTATTGGGGGAACCAGGACATCAGGACTAACCTTTGCACCTGAAGCAGGAACCCAGCGCCTGCGGGATGTAGTGAATAAAGGGCTGACTAATGAAGAACTGCTCCGAGGAATTAAGACAGCAGTAGAACAGGGTTGGAATAAAGTCAAACTTTATTTTATGATTGGTTTGCCAGGAGAGACGGATGTAGATGTTATCGGCATTGTGGAGACAGTGCGCTGGTTGAGACGGGAGTGTCGCTTACCCAAGCGAAAACGTTTAGACTTTACTCTTACTATTTCTAATTTTACCCCTAAGCCCCACACTCCTTTTCAATGGCATTCCGTGGCAACGGCAGAATTTAAACGGAAACAGGAACTGTTGCGGGATGAATTTCGGGGTATGAAAGGGGTGAAGGTGAACTATACCGATGTCAGGATTTCCGCTATGGAAGACTTTGTGGGAAGAGGCGATCGCCGTTTAGCTTCCGTGGTGCGTCGTGCCTGGGAATTGGGAGCGGGGATGGATTCTTGGTGGGAGAATTTAGATCGGGCTTTTGCTGCTTGGGAAGGGGCAATTTCCGAGGCCGGTTTGACCTGGAAGTACCGTCAAGTGGAAGCTGGGGAATGGAACGTGTTTACAGACAATTCATCAAAAGGAAATTTGCTAGACGCACCTTTACCTTGGGACCACTTAGATACGGGTATTGATAAAAATTGGCTCAAAGCAGATTTAGAGAGAGCCTTAGCCGCAGCAACCGTTCCCGACTGTGCTTTTGAAGGTTGCTCTCACTGCGGCGTTTGCGGTACGGATTTCGGTCATAATATTGTAGTTCCTCCCCCACCTATTCCCGAGTTTAAAGGCTACAAACAACCTTCTAAGGAAAAAGTACAGCGATTTCGGGTTTGGTTTGGGAAAAAGGGGGATATGGCTCTCACCAGTCATTTAGATTTAGTGCGCTTATTTGACCGAGCAGTACGTCGTGGGAGTATACCCATTTCCTTTACCGGGGGATTTCATCCCGGTCCCCGCATTTCTATTGCTAACGCTCTATCTTTGGGAATGACTAGCAGTGGGGAAATTGTGGATTTTGAACTGACAGAAAGGATGGAGTTAGATGAGTTTCGCAGTAGGATATTCGCCCAGTTACCAGGGGATATTCCCCTTTATCACTTGGAAGAAGTGGAGTTGAAGACACCTGCCGCTACTCGTTTGTTAGAGAAAGCTGAGTATTGGTTGACTTTTGCAGTGGGAGAATCTGATGATTGGCAGGGATGGATTGATGGAGTTAATGGAAGTGAAGAAATTTGGTGGGAAAAGACTACTAAATCAGGCAAGAAGGAACAAATTAATTTGCGCGAACGCCTTTATTCTTTGACTGTTAATTCTCAATCCAGCAATAGCAATGAAATTGTTTTGGCTTATATAGGCAGTTGCCGTAACGATGGAACCCTGTTACAACCAGAGCATGTAGTTTATATGTTAGAGCAAATAGGGAAGCAGGAGTTGCAGTTATTAAAAGCTCATCGCCAAGAATTAATTTTGAGGTGAGACCCGTTGTGTCGTCAAAACTCCCTATTCCCTCTTCTCCTCTTTCCTTTTCAATAAAACTATATCGATAGAGTAAATAAACCATAGATAACTTGACTCAAAGAACTATCCAGTTGTTATATCAAATCTAAAAATGGTTGCTACAAATACAGTAGTGTTCTAGTGGATTGGATTTCAGCACTGTATCCGGGTTTCTCTTATTATTTTAAGGATTAATGCTAAAATTTTGGAAAGAAACCCGGTTTCTCAACCCACGGGATAACCTCAATTTAGACTACCATAGTATAAAATATTTGTAGCAAATATTTTTGTATTTCATATTACCAAATGGATACAGCGTTTGACAACAGCATTTATTGGGCTGTTTAGAATAGATCGGCATATTAGCTCAATGCTGTGTTTCGTATTTTTTCGGACCAAGCGGGGTATTGACGTATAAAAGCGATCACATATTGGAGCATCTGATTCTCTCAAATTTCTTGAACCTAGATGCAGCAATAAATCCAGCTCTTCGGCAGAGGCTAGTCGAGCGGAGTGTTGTTAAGTTTTATTAAGCGTGCCAAACCCTTATTTGATAAGGCGTTCGAGTTAGATTCCCCCTGGTGACAGCTTGGCCAGGTTTCCCCCTCATAGCTTCTAAAATGATCTTGGTGAGAAATGCGGGCTAGAATATAATATAAATATCTACATTCCTAAGTTTGGTCTAAGATGAATGTATTCCAGCCAATATTGTGTCGCTCAAGCAGACCATCTAAATTGATATTCTATTAGAAAAGAGATAAAATGCTAGACTACGCTTCAAAAAAAACAATATTTTTAACTCTAATCTTTTTCTTTAAATTTTCTTTACTGGGATGCTCCCCTCAACTCAACAATGAACCTAATCTTGGTGGAAAGACAAGCGATAATGTTACTAAATCTTACGAAGAATTAAAAGATGATTACAGTGACTTAATAAATAAGATTGCTGATGTCAACAAAGTTCTTAATAATCTATCCTGTAAAGCTAAGGAAGGAACCTCTTTTTTGGGGGAGAAAGCAAAACCCATAATAGAGAAAGGTTTTAACAAGTCAATCGAAGTTGTTCAAAATTATATTCCTAACACATGGAAGGATAATTCTCAAGAATTTATAAATGTATCAGAAATAATTTATAAAGAACTAAAAATAAATCTTAGATATTTACCTCCTAACGATCTACCATCAGTTGATATAACAAATCCTGGTACAATAAAAACAAGATATATAACGCTAAAAGAGTTTCCCGGCGGTGGGAAAATAGTTATAGATATTCCTTGTGACCAGAACCTCAAGTAAAACCCCTCTTCAGCTCCTACTATCCCAATCATCAAAAACGGATCCACTTTTGATTTTTTTTCAATTAATTAGGGGTTGCTTACGAAAAGCTGTTTATAAAGGTTCGATATAACAGGACATGATATCAATCCTCTATTTCCCTTGCTATTGCTAGAGACTGAGAGTAGTATTCGATCGCTTTTTGAGGTTGTCTTAGGTATAAGATATGGTTTACTATTGAATAATGAGGATTGTAATTGATACAAATGTGCTAGTTGCTGCTTTAAGATCTCGAAAAGGAGCATCTTTTCAAATTATATCGATCTTGCCAGAAAGACTATATCAGCCCATGCTCTCAGTTCCTTTGGTACTAGAATATGAAGATGTTCTTAAGCGAGAAATACATGGGTTGGACACAAGGGATATTGACGCTATCTTAAATATGGTTGCTAAATATTCCAAACATGTCAAAATTTATTATTTATGGCGACCTTTTTTCCAAGATGCCAAAGATGACATGTTACTTGAACTAGCTCTGGCAGGTCAGGCAGAAGCTATTATTACTTTTAACGTTAAAGATTTCAAGCAAGTAAAAAGCAAGTTTGGGATCGACATCATTCAACCAAGATACTTTTGGCAAACTATCAAAAATAAGAGAAAAAATGAGTCAGTATTCTTTAGAATTACCAAATTATCTAAAAAACGCCGCTTCAAAAGTAGCGCAGAAAGAAGGTGTATCGTTAAATCAGTTGTTCGTAATTGCAATTGCTGAAAAAATATCGGCTTTAGAGACCGAGGATCTACTTGAAAATATGGCAGCAAATGCTGACGAAGAGGAATTTTTTAATGCACTGGCTAAAGTGCCTGATGAGGATGTTATTGAGGGGGATGAGAATATCTAAAGTCAGTATAAAACCCAATTCCTGCGTAGGGTCTGTTAGGGCGACGGAGTGTCATGAAAGGAGCGCGTAATCCACTAGCCAATTGAGAATTCATATAACTCTCCAGAAAGTTAAATCGGGAAAAATCTGCTCAAACTATCACTAGCTAAGGGATAGCAAGCATTTTTGTCTATCTAAATTTTTTTCCTTCCCCCCTTGACATTAGCCATTTGCTTGTCTATAATTAAACTATTGCAAGAACAGAAGGAGTAAATCACTATGATTGTCACTACCAAAAAAGCAGCAGGGATTTTAGGCATTTCCGGCGCTAGATTGCGGGTGCTTCTCGCCCAGGGTCGAGTAGAAGGCGCTTATAAGTGTGGTAGAATGTGGCTAATTCCTTTATTCGACGGTCGTCCCTTCATTAGCAAAGGCAAAAGAGGACCGGCTCCCAAGTGGAAAAATCCCCGCAAGCCAGCCAAAACTATCATTCATGTCAACGGACAGCGCATCAGACAGAATCTGAAACGGAACGAGCAAGAACCAGTAATTACAGTAAAAAAAGGCAATAACAATATCTATGGCCATGAAGTGGAAGTTCCAGGAGGATGTCGGGTTGTTTATCGACCCCACAATCCAAAATGTGGTGCGAGGGTTTGGATTGAAAGTCTTTATGACGTGAAAGTGATTTGTTTGGACTCTGAAGAGTTGAATCTCTTGGCAATGACAGAGGCAGAAAAAACTATTGCAACAGAGCCACAGTCAGAATCTCTACCCCCTATTTTTAAATAATAATGGATTTTTGCACTCCAGAATTCGCGAGTAAAAAAAAGCTATAAAATCGATAGATTAGAAACTTGGCATTTTTGTCTAGAGAAAAGTTGACGAATGTACCGGATGATTTGGGGCAATACAACCCAAAATCAGTTGTGGTGGGCAGTGCCGCACCCTACTCTTGCCTATTACCTCTTACTGAAAACACCGTCTCACTGGTCACTGGTCACTGGTCACTGAAAAGCTATCAACTGTCAACTGTTATTCATGTTATCCCCTATTTATACTAAATCTCCATGGCAAGAAACTTACAGCGAAATTATCGATGTTCGTTCGGAAGATGAGTTTGCAGAAGACTGTATTCCCGGTGCCATTAATCTGCCAGTATTAAATAATCACGAACGAGCAAAAGTTGGTACTATTTACAAACAAGAATCTCCTTTTCAAGCTAAAAAAATTGGTTCTGCCATAGTGGCTCAAAATATAGCCAAACATCTCCACAATCACTTTATCAATAAAGACAAAAAATATTTTCCCTTAATTTACTGTTGGCGAGGGGGTCAGCGCTCCTATAGTTTGGCATTAGTTTTAACTCAAATTGGCTGGCAAGTCACCTTATTAGAAGGAGGATACAAGACTTATCGCGCTTACGTGAGGGAACAACTAAACCAGTTACCAAATCGGTTTACTTATAAAGTTTTGTGCGGTTTAACCGGTACTGGAAAAACCCATATTTTGCATCAATTGCAACTGCAGGGAGTACAAGTATTGGACTTGGAAAGATTGGCAAATCATCGCGGTTCTTTACTAGGACAAGAATGGAATTTTTCCACTGATTCCAATGATTCTACTGATTTTGATTCATCCCTAAACAAGGATAACAGAGAGAAGCTTTTTGGGAAAGATAAACCCTCACCCCAACCTTCTCAAAAGCGTTTTGAATCTTTGTTACTTCAAGAGTTACAAAGGTTAGATTGTAGTAAGACAGTGTGGGTAGAATCGGAAAGTAATAAAATAGGGCAGGTTCATTTACCCATTGTATTGTGGGAGAAGATGAAGCAAGCCAACTGCGTTCTAGTGCAGTTACCGAAACAACAGAGAATTGCGTGGTTATTGCAACAATATCCCCATTTAGGAGCTCATCCAGAAACCTTGAAAGAAAAGTTAAATGGGTTAAAGTCTCGCTACGGGGGAGAGAAGCTACAACAGTGGTATGATTGGATTGATAGAGGTGAGTGGGAAGTTTTAGTAGGAGATTTGTTGGAGTATCATTACGACCCAGGATATTATCGTTCTTTGAATAAGACTTATAAACAGATAGAGTTAGAATTACCTCTGGCTGATTTATCTCTCAATAGTATTGAAACTGCCCTGGATGTTCTCTGTCAAAGGTCATATAGCGCTACGCGCAATTCAAAATTCAAAATTCAAAATTCATTCAGAGGCTATGACTAGGTTTCAGGCTTTATTAATGTTCTAACCTAAATGCGTAGTGCTATAGTAGTTAATAGCTGACAGTTGATAGTTGATAGTTCCTCTATCAAGCTTCATGATGGTGGCAAAAAAGTTTGTATTATAGCAATGAGCAATGAGCAATGAACACTTCGGCTACGCGGTCACTGCCCTTCGGCTACCCTTCGGCTACCCTTCGGCTACCCTTCGGCTACGCTCAGGGCAAGCGCTCAGGGCAAGCGCTCAGGGCAAGCGCTCAGGGGCCGCGTAGTCGAAGTGCAGTGCAGGCAATTAAGAGGTTGATAAGAAAAATGCCCCTTTCGCTTTGTACAAAGGTGATGCAGCTTGTAGTGTTTTTGAAAGAAAACGTAGGATGCAACGATACCAGCGCGAAGCGCTATAATTATATCAAATCTGAAAATGTTTGCTACAAATGGGGACTATCCCCCTAAATCCCCTTACCAAAGGGGGACTTTTAATATATAAGTCTTGCCCTATTCGTAAAAGCTCTCAAACTTTTATTGTATCTGTAGCATTCTTTTTCGGATTTCATATTAGATTTAACGAAAGGGTTTATCTATATTCCCTATTTCCTTGAGTTTCTTTGTAGGGTGGGCATTGCCCACCACAGGACTTATATCATGTCCCTACGTATCGTAATTGTCTAACAATAAACACCAACAACCAACAACCAACAACCAACAACAAATAACCAACAACCAACAACAAATAACCAACAACAAATAACCAACAACAAATAACCAACAACAAACAACAAATAACCAACAACCAACAACCAACAACCAACAACCAATAACCAACAACAAATAACCAACAACAAATAACCACCAACTAAGAATCAATAACTGCTTCCCGATCCAGCAACAATAAATTGCGCAGTTGGTCGCTATCTAGTTCTGTCAGCCAATCTTCTCCCGCATCTACTGTTTGTTCTGCTAGCTGTTTTTTACTTTCGATAATATCATTGATTTTCTCTTCCAAAGTCCCCCTACAGACAAACTTATGCACTTGAACGTTGCGCTGTTGACCAATACGAAAAGCGCGATCAGTAGCCTGATTTTCTACTGCTGGGTTCCACCAGCGATCAACATGAAACACGTGGTTTGCTCTGGTCAAATTCAACCCGGTTCCCCCTGCTTTTAATGAGAGAATAAAAATTGGCGGTCCTTGAGGGTCGTTTTGAAACCTGTCAATCATTTCTTCCCGCTGTTGGCGACGGGTATTGCCATATAAAAAGAGGGTTTCTAGATTCAATTTCTGCTCTAAATGAGGTTTCAAAAGCTTACCCCACTCGGCAAATTGAGTAAAAATTAAAGCGCGATCGCCGGACTGAACCAACTCCTCCAACATTTCTTCTAAACGCAATAATTTACCGGAGCGACTGCTAAAATTATTCTTAGTAGAAACCACCCTCTGGGTCTTTTCTCCGATTAAATTGGGGTGATTGCACAATTGCTTTAATCGTAGTAGCAAAGTAAGAATTAGTCCTCGTCGTTTAATACCTTCTGCACTCTCAATTTTTTCCCAAGATTCATCTACTAATTTTTGATATAATTGGGCTTGTTCCGCAGACAAACCGCAAAATACGTTCATTTCTTGTTTGTTAGGCAAATCTTTAATAACGTCTTTATCTGTTTTCAAACGACGGAGGATAAAAGGTTGCACCAGAGAACGGAGACTTTGCAAAGTATGAGTATCACCATATTTTTCGATTGGCATAGCAAAACGACGCTGGAAGAATTGCTGGTTGCCCAAAAATCCCGGATTGAGAAAATCTAAAATAGACCACAATTCTAACAAGCGATTTTCTAAGGGAGTTCCGGTTAAAGCAATGCGAAATCCTGCCTTTAACTTTCTTACTGCTTGAGATTGTTTTGCCTGGGGATTTTTAATATTTTGAGCTTCATCTAAGATAATTCCCTGCCATTCCAATGCTCCTAAAGTTTTTTCATCTCGATACAGGAGGGCGTAGCTAGTAATTACTAAATCTTTCTCTTGCACTTTCTTGGCAAAAGCTTGTCCTTTAGCCCGTCTATCTCCATGATGAATCCAAGGTTCGAGAGTAGGCGCAAACTTTTTGATCTCCCTTTCCCAGTTACCTAAAACAGAAGTAGGACAAACTATTAAACTGGGTTTGTTTAATAAATTTTGCTCCTTTAAACTGAGAATAAATGCAATTAATTGTGGTGTTTTGCCCATGCCCATAGAATCCGCCAAACAGGCTCCCAAGCCCCATTTTTCCAAGAATGCCAGCCAACTTACACCGCGAATTTGATAAGGTCGTAAGTTGCCCTGAAAACTTGAAGGAGTTTCGATTAATTCAATGGTTTGATTGTTAGTAAGATTCTCAATTAACTCTTGCAAAACCCCAGAACAAGTAAAATTAACTACAGGTAAATTAGCAATTTTTTTCGGTTCTCCTGTAGTAAGACGCAAAGCATCTTCTACAGATAAAGTCTCTTGCTTCAATTGGCTAAAAACTGCTTGGGCTGCCCGAACATCTGCTGGTTGCAAGGCAATCCATTGACCGTTAATTTGGACCATAGGAGACTTTTGCGCCAACATCTTGTCAAAGTCTGCTTTGGAGATAGTTTCCTCCCCAATAGCCAATTTTAATTTATATTGCAGCAAACTTTGCAATCCCAACCGTTCTCCTTTTTTCTGGTTTACCTTGGCCTCAATTTTAATGCCCAAGCGTTTTTCCCCAGTTCCGGCAGTTAAAGACTCAGGGAGAATTACTCCCAGTCCGCTATCCTGTAGCTGCCAAGCCCCAGAGCGAATAAATTCGTATACTTGGATCGGGGAGATGGTGCAGCGCACTGGTTGAGCTTCTTGCAAACTAGCTTCAATGGGAGGATACAAGCGAGAAGCTAAACCCAAACCCTTGAGTAAGGTTTCTTGGGGTTGTTGGATACAGCGCTCCCCCACCACTAGCTTTTCTACTGGATGCTGCCAAATGTCGTTGCTATCTACTAAAAATGTGGGATCGTCTACTGCCTGTAAATGAAAGGCTAACTTCCAATCAAAATAACCCCAATTAATATCTCCTTCAGTGGGCGGTTGCAGCACGAAACAGACCCGAAACCGATTTTCACCTAATTTAGTAGCAGTGCGATCAGTGACTAAATAATCTTGAACTGGTAAAGTCCAATTATCCAAAGCATGTTCTAACCGCTTTCTTTGTGTCGGTTCTATGCCAAAACTAGAAGATTCTTCAGTCAGTGCTTCCAACCACCCTTGAATTGTACTTCGGCTCCCCTCAGCGGAAACTGTTCCTTGCTTCGGGATAGTACTCACATCAATCCAACTTTGCAATTGGCTATTCAACATCTGTCCTAGAAATCCCAGCAATAATTCTTTCGGCTGACAACTTACCGACCACCCTAATTGATAAGCGCGACAAACATGGGGCATGAGTTGGGTAAACTTAGCGAACCGAGCTTGATCTGCGCTACTATCTAGTAAAGGTTGCCAACTGGCTATTCCCGGTAAGAACTTGCCTCGGGTCAACAAATCTAGACTCCAACGATAGATTTGGGACCAAAAACGCAAGTCTGCCCCTAAATAATTATCTTGGAAAGAACCCAGAGGCAATGCTTGTAAAAATGCTGCAGCTTCTAGAGGTTGTAAGCAAATTCCTTCTATTTGCCAGGATTGCAAAACTAAAGAGTCTAGTTCAATATTCCCTGCTGCCACGTTCGACCACATAACTGGGAACATTTGTTGGTCCTTGTTTGTTTTTTGAGTTGGAAGGGCGATAATTTGAGATTGCCATCCATCGCTAACAATTTTCGCAATAGCATTACTGCTTTTTTGCTGGGCAGTTAGCCATTTCTTGGGAGTAAGGTTATGGGATTGGAAAAAATCAACTAATTCTAACTGAGTCATATTGAAGGGATGACTCGGAACTTCCGCTCCTATTTGATTATTTGTTGACGGGATGGTGCGCCAAGTTTCACCCCAAACAAATAAATATTCATTAGACTTCTGTGGGAGCCAACTACCATGCAAACTAGACATAATTTATCACCTTTTTTATTTTACCGCACATGGTTATGTCAAGGTTTCGCTATGTATTCTACACTCATAACCAATAAGCTCTTAGTCAAGAGTGGGATACCAACGATAACCGTTGACAGTGGATAGTGGATAGTGGATAGTGGATAGTTATACAGCATTAGTCCAAGAAACGCTATAAACATCTGGACTAAATTAGGCAACCATTTTTCTTTTGGTATCTGGTAGTATGGGGGTGTGGTCAAAAGTAGTTGATAGTGGATAGTTGATAGTGGACAGTTGATAGCTCCTGAGGTTGAATTCAAAATTCTTTCTTCAAAATTCTTTCTTCAAAATTTAATTCGTGACGAACATCTGGACTAAATTAGGCCACTATTTTTATGCTGGGCAGGATTATTTATATTGGCAAAAAACAGATAGAAAAATTCTCAAACCCATTAGCGAATTAATCAAAGATATACAAAAGACATCTCCAAAAATAAAATTAATTTTATTTTTTGTGTTATAATTCACTTAAATACCCCTAAGCCGTTAGCGGGGCAACTCGAGATTGCTTGGGGAATTGGCAAAAACTTCTATTGAAACCAGAATGTCCCCATGCTTTATGCTGAGATGCAACTCTTCTGTAAAAAATAAGCGTGGACATCATGGAAAAGGTTATATAACGATATCGGGCATAAGAAATGACGTGGTTCGACTTATTAACTGTACAATCTATTACCAGTAAAGGTCGCGGCGTGGTTGCCGTACAAGCCATTGCTGCTAACACTGTAATTGAAATTGCTCCTGTTGCTTCCTTTCCATCAACAGAACGTGCAACCATTGATACCACTCACATTGCCCAGTATTACTTTGTTCAACCAGAAGCCTATCAACACGACAACAAGGTTGATGGGCATTTTGTTTTTGGTCTTGCTTCGCTATGCAATCATGACAACAGGCCAAATGCAAAAGTTGAGTGGGTAACCGATGAGATTGGCCTGTGGTCACATCTCACCAGCATTCGAGATATTGCGGCAGGTGAAGAAGTGACCCTCTATTATACCAATATAGATGAGTATCACTTTTCATAAGTATTTTGATAGGTACACCAAGAATCAGGACAGTGTAGATGGAAAAAACGGGGTTTTACTTGCTTACTGATGCAAGTGTTTTATGTAGTTACTTAACCAGCCGCTGGCTAGCACGATTTGAGGGATATTCGGAGTTTGGTGGCATTGTGGTAAGGGAAAAACGTCCGGATGAATCTAAGCTACGAGCGCGTCATGAGTTTCATACTCGGTACGCAGGACAGCACGAACTGTCAGCAGATCAGTGGAAGGAGTTAATAGAACTTTATCCAACAATCAGTGAGGCAGAGCAAGCAACAATACAGGCCATGGTAAACACTTATGGGCTTTGTTCTTATCCAGTTAACTGTGATCCAAACACAATCTTTCTCGATCATGATGTAAACAGTGAAGCCAGTCGGCAATGGTTACAGTCAATTACTCAAAAAACATCTTTACCTTGGCTGTTTAGCTGTATTGGGCAAATTTTCAAACCATGGTGGATAGACATACTACCTAAGCGTTTGGTAAATAGCCACACTGCTGTGTTGCCATATGCAAGAGGTATTTACACTATTGAGAATATAGCTGCCACGCAAGACATCTTAGCATTTCGGCAAGCTTTGGGATTTACCATTCATTACATAAATGCACAAGTTGATACGGGAGCAATTATTCGCGCCGAACATATCGTCGATCCTTTTAGATTTAAAACTTTATGGGATCTAAAGGCGTATATTTATATGAGCAGTTTTGATTGTTACATTAATACAGCCGAAGCAATAGTTAAGTGTCCTGAAACTGTCCCGGCTGGTATTGTCCCTGATCCAGCGTTGCGTGGGCGCAATTTTAAGAGTAAAGATTTTTCTGCGGCTAAGAGGCATGAAGCGGAAACAGGTTACTTAGCAATGAAGGGTATCCTGCATTAGACATCTCTAGAAAAGATTCTGGAACCTTTATATATCAAGATTGTCCCTCTAGTTTTTAGAGATGACTCGACCGAATCTGAAAATTGACAACAAGCTAAAAACCAAGAGGGATAAGGCTCAAGAAAGTTTCTGCCATAATAGCCCAGATGTTCGTCACGAATTAAATTTTGAAGAAAGAATTTTGAATTTTGAATTCGACGGTCGGGAGCTATTAACTTTATTTTTTAAGTCCCTTTAATAGGTCGCGATCTAGTGATTCTCGAAGAGATCTGCGAAGAGTGCGCCGGACACAACCACTACAGATCTAGCAGTTTATTATGAGTTAGCCATATAATAATAGAACGCCTAACCGATCTCTACAGTTGAAGCATCATGAGCAGCAACAGACCCGACTTAAACTCACAAGGCTATGAAATCCAACGGGAATTAGGTGAAAATCCCGCTGGAGGTCGCATCACCTATCTAGCGACCGAGATTGAGAGCCAACAGCCCGTAGTTATTAAAGAATTTAAATTTGCCCAATCCGGTGCAAGTTGGAGCCAATACGACGCTCATCAGCGAGAAATTGAACTTTTGCGCCAGCTTCACCACCCCCACGTCCCTGGCTACCTGGATGAATTTGAAACGGAAACGGGCTTTTATTTAGTTCAAGAATACAAACAAGCTCCAACTCTTGCGGAATCGGGAATCTTAAATCTCTATGAAATCAAACAGATTGCTATGGGGGTTTTGGAGATTTTGGTTTACCTCCAAGAAGAGCAAGACGAGCCCATTTTCCACGGAGATATCAAACCGGAAAATATTCTCGTGGACCGTTCCTCCGGCTGGTTGCGAACCTATTTAGTGGATTTTGGCAATGCTGGCGGACCTACCCCAGAAGTATCTCCTACCAGCGCCGTCAAAGGCACTATGGGCTTTATGTCCCCGGAACAGATTTTAAAACATCCTCTTGGGAAAGGTTCCGACCTCTATAGTTTAGGCGCAACCCTAATCTGTGTTCTCACCCAAACCAAATCTCAAGATCTGGGCCAACTGATTGACCAGACTTATCGCTTCAATCTCAAGTCCCTCCCAGATAAACTCAGTCCTCAATTTATCCGCTGGCTGGGTAAAATGGTGCAACCCAAGGCTAAACACCGCTATGGCAATGCCGCTGCAGCTCTCAAAGCTCTCAAACCCATGAATGTAGTTGCTAGCAGCAGCAAGCAGGGGAATATTGCCGGGAAGCTAATTCCTTTAGCAGGATTGGCTGGTTTGAGTGTTGCTGCTTCTGTTTTAACTGCTCCTCAAGCACCCCAAAGGGTAAATGTAGAACTTGCTAGGGAAGCCGAAGGGTATTCCCCTGCTTCTGTAAGATTCGCGCGAATACACTGCTATACTCGCAAGTTAATGGCAACGGGAGAATGCGAGAGTTGCGATTTAAGCGGTATTGAACTAAAAGGACTCAATCTTCAAGGAGCCAATTTGTATCTCGCTACCCTAGAATCTGCCCAGCTCAAAGGAGTTCAGTTGCAAGGGGCTAACCTGAATATGGCCAACCTGAGGGACGCTCAACTCCAGGGAATCAACCTTCAAGGTGCTTATTCTCAAGAAGCTGATTTCCAGCGAGCTAATTTAGATGGGGCTAACCTTCAGGGGACGAACTTGAACGGAAGCAAATTACAGCAAGCTTACCTACAAGGGGCCAATTTAAATGGGGCTAGTTTGCAAGAAGCGAACTTAGAAGAGGCCAAACTTAAAGGAGCTTCTTTACAACATGTTAACTTGCGCATGGCCAATCTAGCGGTTGCTTTCTTAGATCGGGCTAATTTCCAAGGAGCAAATCTGGATTATGCCAACCTGGACTCGGCTTATCTCCAGTCTGCTTATTTAAAAGATGCCAACTTGGAGCATTCTAATTTGCGCAGCGTTCATCTCGTGGGTGCTAATCTGGAAGGGGCAAATCTTAAAGGTGCTAATCTGGCGGAGGCTAATTTAATTAATGCCAACCTTCAAGATGCTAACCTGGCTGGGGCTAACCTGGAAGATGCAGATTTGCGGGGAGCTAATCTTAAGGGTGTGAATCTAAAAGGAGCTAACCTCAGAAATGCGATGTTGCCGGAAGGAGTTTTTATCCGTTAAAAACAGTTGATAGTTGAGAGTTGATAGTTGAGAGTTGATAGTTGACAGTTGATAGTTGATAGTTGACAGTTGATAGTTGATAGTTGATAGCTCCGGACGGTCGAATTCAAAATTCTTTCTTCAAAATTCAAAATGTTTGAATTGATGAATGTCTCCGCCAAAAATGTTCCTTATACCAATTCTCTATGAAGATGCAACTAATACATTTGAGCAAGATTAAGGAATAAAAGGATATCAGCTTTAATGTTTGCTACTATCCCCCTAAATCCCCCCTTCGACGACCCTCTGGGCAAGCCTTACCAAAGGGGGACTTTTAACATGGAAATGTTTCCGTTTAATCTTTAGGAAAGATAAAGCCTAAACCTAGATAAAGTCCTGCAGAGGAATAAAATTTTGTTTTTCACTCTTTTTTAAATTATCTCACCTATTTATAGCAGTGGATAGTGGATAGTTGATAGTTGATAGTTGATAGTTAATATATCAACGGAAATGGCAGACCAAAAACACTTGCGTTCATTTATAGTTAATATAGAGAGTCGAAAGACAACAAGAACATTTTTTATGAGCGAACAAGCAACTGAAGTTAAAAAGCTTTTAGATGAGCAGGATTTTGGCGTACTGTCTACCTATTCTGTAGATGTGGAGGGTTTTCCCTTTGGATCTGTTACTCCCTATAGTTTAAGCGATCGCTACCAGCCTTTAATCTATATCAACAATATTGCCCAGCATACCAAAAATATCGACCGAGATAGTCGGGTTGCTCTAACAATTTTGGAAAAAGTTAGCTACGGCCATGGGGCAAAACCCCAAAGTCACGGTAGAGTAACCATTATGGGTAAAGCCAGTCGAGTACCAGAAGCAAAAACAGAACTATTTGAAAACTACTATCAACGTTTTCCTGAAGCAGAAGGTTTCCAACAAGCCCGTGGTTTTTACCTCTATCAAATCGAACCGGTGCGCCTTCGTTATATCGGTGGTTTTGGCAAGGCATTTTGGTTAGAACCTCAGGATTTAGCTTAGTTTGTCTGTACTCAGGAACAAAAATTTACTCTAAACTAAAAGTTCAAAACCCACACCGACCCAAAACCCATGACTCCTGCAACAATGGAACTGAAAATAGGCTGGCTCTACCCCAAACTCATGAGTACCTACGGCGATCGCGGCAATGTAATTTGCCTGGAACGTCGCAGTCGCTGGCGTTCTCTAGAAGTTACCACAATTGCTTTAGACCGCCAAGCAGAAGCAGAAGCATTTGAAGATGTAGATCTTATTGTAGGGGGCGGGGCTCAAGATCGGCAGCAGGAAATCGTCATGCGGGACTTGCAGGGAGCCAAAGCAGATGCTTTCCGAGCAAAAATAGAAGCTGGTACTCCGGGAGTATTCACTTGCGGTTCCCCTCAGCTTCTGGGTCATTATTACGAACCAGCTTTGGGACAAAGGATTGAAGGTTTGGGTTTGCTAGATTTGGTCAGCAAGCACCCCGGACCTGATGTGCCTCGTTGTATCGGCAATGTGGTATTTGAACTCACCGCATCTCCTTTAGCGGAAGAGGCAGAATCTATGTTGGGGCAGAAACCGGTAGTTATTGGCTTTGAAAATCACGGCGGTCGCACTTATTTGGAAACAGTCCAATCTTTGGGGCGCGTGATTCAAGGATATGGTAATAACGGGGAAGATGGCATGGAAGGAGCATTTTATCGTAATGCCATTGCTACCTATTCCCACGGACCTCTCTTACCGAAAAATCCTTTTATTGCGGATTGGTTGATTAAAAAGGCATTGGAGCAAAAATATCAAACTTCCATTACTTTAACTAAACTTGACGATAGTCTTGCTTTTTCCGCTCGTGCAGCAATGTTTAAGCGTCTTGAGTTGAAGGATTTGTTGAGTTATAGCAATCCCCATGGTGTTTAGGACATATAGAACTTAGGAGGGATTGTTGTGAAAAATATGATGGAGTACCAGGGATACTTTGGCTCGGTAAATTATAACGACGAAGATGGAGTCTTCTACGGCAAGCTAGAGTATATTCGCAGTCTTGTTAGCTACGAAGGATATGATGTTGAATCCCTTAGAGCTAGTTTTCATGAAGCAGTTGATGATTATCTCGAACTCTGCGAGCATCTAGCAATTTCAAAATTAAAAATTAAAATTAAAAATTTAATTCGTGACGAATGTCTCCGCAAAAAAAATGGCATAAACTTGAAAAGCCTTATTCCTCTTGGGTTTTAGCTTGTTGTCAATTTTAAGTTTCTGGAGATAGTTGTACATATTGACCAAGGAACCCTATATTTGATATAACAAACAACAAATAACCAACAACCAATAACAAGCAACAAACAACAAACAACCAACAACAAACAACCAACAACAAACAACCAACAACAAACAACAAACAACAAACAACAAACAACCAACAACAAACAACAAACAACAAACAACAAAGGTGGGCAATGCCCACCCTACATAAAGTTTTAATTGTTGATTGTTGATTGCTGATTGTTAATTGCTACTTGTTCGTTATTAATTGTTTGCAAAAAAGGAGTACTAATGACAGAATTCTCAGCCAGATTTAAGAAAGGATCGGCGAAAATTCCTACCAAACAAGTAGCTACTAGGGATAAGACTAAAACTACTTTTAAAGACTGCATTCCTGGTAAGTTCCAGCTAATAGGTGGATAATTTTTCACTGCGTTGGACATCTCGTGGGGTTCTTTTACTACCATCATCTTCACTACTCGAATGTAGTAGTAAATGGAAATCACGCTGGCAATTAAACCCAATAGGACTAAACCGTATAGTTCAGCTTGCCAACCAGCCCAGAAGATATAAATCTTGCCGAAAAATCCTGCTAAAGGAGGAATACCCCCTAAGGAAAGTAGACAGAGGGTCAATCCTAGAGTTAAGAGAGGGTCTTTGTGATAAAGGCCGGAATATTCGCTAATCTGGTCGGTACCGGTACGGAGGGAGAAAAGAATGACGCAGGTGAAAGCTCCCAAGTTCATGAACAGGTAAACTAGAAGATAGAAAATAATGCTGGCATAACCGGTATCGGTTCCCGCTACTAAACCAATCATCATGAAGCCTGCTTGACCGATGGAAGAATAAGCTAGCATACGTTTCATGCTGGTTTGGGCTAGGGCTACTACCTTACCTAATACCATGCTGAGAATGGCTAGAGCGGTGAAAATCAAGTGCCACTCTGCTGTGACGGAGCCAAAGGCAGTGAGCAAGAGGCGCAGGGCGAGGGCAAAACCAGCGGCTTTGGAACCCACAGACAGAAAGGCTACTACTGGGGTGGGAGAACCTTCATATACGTCTGGGGTCCACTGATGGAAGGGAACGGCAGAAATTTTGAAGGCAATACCAGCGATAACAAAGACTAATGCAACTGCTACGGCTAAGGATTGTCCTTCACTGGCATTACTGAGAACAGTAGCAATTTCCTCTAAATTGGTTTTGCCTCCGGATAAGCCATATAGAAGGGAACTGCCATAGAGGAAAATGGCGGAACTAGCAGCTCCAATGAGTAAGTATTTTAAGGCGGCTTCGTTGGAGCGAGTATCTCGCTTCATATATCCTGTCATGAGATAGGAAGAGATACTCAACATTTCTAAGGAGATGAAAATGGTTACTAGTTCATTTGCTCCGCAGAGGAACATGGCCCCTAGGGTTGCTGTGAGCATAATAGCGATGAACTCTGCCAGAGAAGTACCGCTTTGCTCTACATAGCGCACGGACATGAGAATGGTAACGGCGGTGGACAAGGCTATAACGCCTCGGAAGAGAATGCTCAAATTGTCCCCATTAAAAGCGCCGAGAAAACCAATGGGGTTGCCTGCATCCCAACAAGTTTGATAAAGGGCGAAGGTGGCGGCTAAGAGTCCCACTATGGCGGTGTAAGGCAACCATGGAGATGAGGCACTGCGGCCTGCAATCAAATCGCCAACTAAAACTACCATCAGGGTGACGATGACAATCCCTTCTGGCAAAATGCTGCCCACATTGAGCTGGGCTGCTACATTACTAGAAAAATCCATAGGGTAAATTGAACTCTTGCTTGGTGAGTGGAATCCACAACTAAGATATCATGGCTGAAACAGGGAGCAGTTGCTAGCTCCGGACGGTCGAATTAAAAATTCAAAATTCAAAATTCAAAATTTAATTCGTGACGAACATCTGGGCAAACCCAGTTGCCAGTTGCCGACTTTGAATCCAGAATTGTTAAATCAATTTCACCAAAATTACCGCACACTATCTATCATCATACTAGTGGCTCTTTTAGATATTGTTGTCCTCACATCAAAAAGATAATCTTTTTTCTCCCCTTATAGACGAAGCTATATCTATGTCAATTCTAGTCATCGTCGAATCTCCTACTAAAGCGCGAACTATCAGCAAGTACCTAAGCCAAGGTTATTTGGTGCAAGCCTCTATGGGCCACGTCCGCGACCTTCCTTCTTCTGCGGATGAAATTCCTTCGGAGTTCAAAGGACAAGATTGGGCGAGAATAGGGGTGGATATAGAGAATAATTTCCAACCTCTATATGTCATTCCGAAAAGTAAGAAAAAAGTTGTTAACGAACTGAAACAGGCGGTCAAACAAGCAGAGCGGGTGATTCTGGCTACGGACGAAGACCGAGAAGGTGAAAGTATTAGCTGGCATTTGCTCCAGCTCCTGAATCCCCAGGTTCCCATTGCCAGAATGGTGTTTCACGAAATCACTCGGGAAGCGATTAATACGGCTCTGAATAATTGCAGGGAGATTGATTATAATCTGGTTCGAGCTCAAGAAACGAGAAGGATTTTGGACCGACTGGTGGGCTATACTGTGTCTCCTTTGTTGTGGAAAAAAATTGCTTCGGGTCTGTCGGCGGGACGGGTTCAGTCGGTGGCAGTGCGGGTGCTGGTAATTCGAGAACGGGCGCGACGAGCTTTTCAAGTTGGTTCTTATTGGGACTTGAAAGCAATTCTGCAACCGGCTGCTTCGGTGGGGAATAAGCAAAATAATCAAAATACTTTTGAGGCTAAATTAATTGCTTTAAATGGGAAAAAAGTAGCTACAGGGAGCGATTTCGATGCCAATACGGGGAAAATTGCTGCCAATAAAGATGTGGTTCTGCTGAAGGAAGGGGAAGCAAAGGCTTTGAAAGAACGGATTGAAGATAAAGTCTGGACGGTACGAGATGTGGAAGAACGACCTACTTCTCGCAAACCTGCTCCCCCTTTTACTACTTCTACTTTGCAACAGGAAGCGAACCGTAAGTTGGGTCTGGGGGCTAGGGATACGATGAAGACGGCTCAAAGTCTCTATGAGCAGGGTTATATTACTTACATGCGGACGGATTCGGTTCATTTGTCGAGGCAGGCGATCGCCGCTGCCAGATCTTGTGTGAAGCAAATGTACGGTGCGGAGTATCTCAGCCCTAAACCCCGACAATACACTACCAAAAGCAAGGGCGCTCAGGAAGCACATGAAGCCATTCGTCCTGCTGGCAGTAGCTTCCGCTTGCCGCAGCATACTCCTTTATCTGGTAGGGAGCGATCGCTCTACGATTTGATTTGGAAGCGCACGGTAGCCGGTCAAATGGCAGAAGCTCGACTGACCCAAATTACGGTTAAAATCGAAGTAGAAGAGGCTCTCTTTCGTTCTTCTGGCAAGCGAATTGACTTTCCCGGTTTTTTCCGGGCCTATGTAGAAGGCTCGGACGACCCGGAAGTAGCTTTGGAGAACCAAGAAATAATTCTTCCTCCCTTGAAAGTAGGAGATAATCCTAACTGTTTGCAATTAGATGCTCTCAGTCACGAAACCCAACCTCCCGCTCGCTATACGGAAGCTTCTTTAGTAAAAACTTTAGAAAAGGAAGGCATTGGCAGACCCAGTACCTATGCCACTATCATGGGGACCATCGTCGATCGCGGTTACGTGCAACTGCGCAGCAAAGCCTTAATTCCTACTTTCACTGCTTTTGCCGTCACCCACTTGCTGGAGGAGCATTTTGCTGAGTTGGTGGACCCTCGCTTCACTTCTAAAATGGAGCGAACTTTGGATGAAATTTCTACTGGGGAAGCCCAATGGTTGCCTTATTTGCAGCGGTTCTATTTAGGGGAGAAGGGACTGCAAAACCAAGTTAAAGTAGGAGAAGAACTCATTGAGCCCAATGTTGCCAAAGCGGTGAAGTTGGAGAATTTGCAGGAGGAGGTACAAATTAAAATTGGCAGATTTGGGGCTTATGTTGAAGCGGACCATGAAGGGGAGATGGTTAAGGCTTCTATTCCCACTGACTTGACTCCTGCAGATTTGCATCCGGAACAAATAGAGGAAATCTTGCGGCAAAAAGCAAAAGGACCGGAGGAGTTGGGAGTTCATCCGGAAACTGGACAAACCATTTATATCAAAATCGGCACTTACGGTCCTTATTTACAGTTGGGGGAAGAGTCCGAGGAAGATAAAGAAGATAAAGAGAATAAGAAGAACAAGAAGGATAAGAAGAAAAAGCCGAAGCGGGCTTCTTTACCTAAGCAACTGAAGCTGGAAGACCTGACTTTGGAACAGGCTGTGAGTTTGCTCTCTTTACCCCGTCTGTTGGGAAGTCATCCGGCAACGGAAGCCCCAGTGAAGGCAGCTTTGGGCCCTTACGGTCCCTACGTGGTTCACGACCAGGGGAAGGAAGGGAAAGATTATCGCTCTCTCAAGGCTGAGGATGATGTGTTGACTATTTCTCTGGAACGGGCTTTGGAACTATTGGCTGCACCGAAGCGAGGGGTGGTGAGGGAACTGGGTCGCCACCCAGAGGATAAGAAACCTGTGAGTATTAATAAGAATCGTTTCGGTCTTTATCTCAAGCATGGTAGGCTTTCGGCTCCTTTTCCCAAGGAGGAAACGGAGGAATCTATGACTTTGGAACTGGCTGTGAGTTTATTGGCTCAAAAGGCTGCTAAAGCTGGGAGTAAAGCTACGAAAAAGAAGACTGCTAGTAAGTCTAGTAAGTCAAGTTCTAGCAAGAAGAAGACTAGTTCAAGTTCGTCAAGTTCTACTAAGAAGACTGCTGGTACTAAGGCAAAACGTTCTTCTCCTAGTAGTAATGCGAGTTGAAAATTGTTGTAAATAGGTTTTATATGAAAGATGGTTATTAACCACAGATGAACTCACAGGCAAGATGCCTGTGCCACGATGAACACAGATGTATTAGGATGGTTATTGGGATGGTTATTGGTGCTGCTATATAAACTGTCAACTACTATAAATATATAGACAGAGGGTTATAAAGATGGGACGGAAATCAAAACTTCGGAAACAACGGAAACAATCAGCAACTGAGGCTCTTCACGAGAAGCTAAAGCAACAATCTATTCCGGTGGAGAATACTGTCATGGCAGCTCCCGGACAAGTTTATTTTTCGTAAATTGCTTATAACTCACAATTCTCTAATGTTCCTTTGAGAATCTCTTGTTGTAAATCGCTTAAAGGTTTCTCTCGATGTTGTAAGAATAACCCGATAATCAATTTTAATTAACGATAGCAAGTATATCTCGATCTTCTAATTCACGAGGAGAATTTAAAACTTTTTGCAGTTTTTCGCTAAAATAAACCACTTCATAGTTAGCTTCAAGTTCTTGTTTGAGTTTCATCCACAAACAAATACCCTCCCGTTCAAAGTTATTTCTTGTTTCTTCATCGACAAAACCTGATGCACCAGGATCGTCTAAGTTAAGAATACTATTATAAGTATTCGACCAGTTTTTTAATTGTTGTTTTGTTTCCGAACTTAAAGGTAAAGTCTCTGGGTCAATATTCCCAACTTTTCCGGGAGTTGCCCACCATAAAGGATAACAAAAATAATCTGTATTAAGTTTAATAATGTCTTTCACTAAATTTATCTCTCTTTAAGATTTTACCAAGAAGCGGGATTTGCACAGACAAGATAACCATTATTGCTCGTTGTTACGGCAATGAGTTGCGTTTTGTCCTGAAAGCAGATTTCATAGATCGGTCGATTGGGAGATTGATATCCTACAATTTTTCCTAGAGTTACAGCTATCATAACAGCATCAGCAATATTGTCTTCAGAAATTCCTCGCCAGGGCTTTGTCTCGCCTATGATTGTTGATAATATGTTCTAATCCCGATGCCGTGTTACCTGTTTCTAAAAAAACAATTTTTCCATCGGTTAACCGAGCAATTTTGAGAATTTTTTCCGGGCTATGTTTGATGTTAGCCTGTTGGAGTTCCTCTATCAGGGCGATCGCTTCTGGATCGGAAGCTGAGAAAATTTGTGGCTCTCGAGTCAAGGGATTAACTACACGAGAAAAACGTCCGCAAGGTCACGCCCCGTTTCTTTAGAGCGGGGCTCTAAAGCGACACGGCGAATTTATTCGCCATCAAGAAGATCTAAAGACAGAAGATGTTATAATAGAACCATTAGGGCGACCAACCAACTTTGGTGAAAAACCCAACTGGGAGACAACTAAAAAGTAGCGGCAACTCTAAACATTGCTTAGAGAAGTCAGTAGGGGCGCGAGTACTACGCCTGTAAGAGTCCATTTCTGGGCTGCTTGCGAATCCCCGTCTCTTTAGAGCGGGGAGAGTCAATTAGGTTTTGCTACCTTGTATTCTACAAGAGAGCGATCGGTCACGGATCCGCGAAGAGTGCGCCGAGTTGAGGAAATCTTGCTTGGCGATCGCGCGATCGCTTCTTTATTGTTTCAATATGTAACATTTTTTTGCGGAATGTGGGTTTCTAGATTCCATAAATAACGCTGTTGGTGGGCAATGCCCACCCTACAATTTTCCAAATCTATTTATTTGTAGCAAACATTTTTATAATTCATATAACTAGAAGAATTTAAAATTGTCTTGTCTTAGAGCAAATTGATAAAATGGTTAACTATCAACTATCCACTATCAACTATCCACTATCAACTATCAACAAGATAAATCACAGCTTATGGGTGTTCTTGATAAATTCCTGCACGGCTAACAGCATAATCTGATAGTAGAGGAACATCTGGTTGGACGCAAGCTGCAAAGGCATCGGTAAGCTGTTTGACCATCCCATCGAACTCCTCGATACTTTTAATGGGTTGGTGCTGGTCTAAAAGGCCATGGTGTTCTTCTAAGAGTTGCAAAGCTTCTCGGACTAACTCATTCGCAGTGGAGTAGCGATCGCCTTTGAGTTTTTCGAGGATGGCGCGTTCGTTTTCTGGCTCTAAGAATATTGTCATTATTGTTTACTACTGACTTTGGCATCTTTTGATGATAGCGCAGAAGATTGTCATGGCGAAAGGCGATCGCCTCAAGGAAAGCGATCTCAATAATCTTAATTTATAATAGTCATTATTTTCCATCTAATTAGATACTATTAGATACGATCTTTCCCATATTCTGACTCTCGGTGAAGATGAGCTACATCGCGTAAATAATACCGTAAGGAAATTGTTTGGTTTGACAGCGACGAACTTCCGAATTTAACAAAGACCAACCCAAAGGAAATGCGATAATTCGTTCAATAGTCGATTGTACTTCATCACGAAAATCTTTTCCCAATCCAGTGCGTTGTTTTTCATAGTACTTTACTGCTTCGCGGAGTTCGCGACGTGCGGGACTTAAGAATTTAACGTTCAAAGCTCTCTTAATTCCTCAAATACTCGTTCTGCTGGAATTGCCTCTAATTCACCCCTGCGATATGCTTGCAGGCGATCTTGAGATTCGCTTAACCAGAGTCGATCCAAACGGGAATCGGGTCGATCTAAACTGGACACTAAAGCATCAATTAAGACTGATCTTTCAGTTGAAGATAAAGTTAATGCCTCTTGCAGCACTTTCCTAAGAGCCCTTTATAAAAGTTTCCCGCTTCCGTTCCTTTGTTGAGCCAATCGCCCATTGTCTTATCCCGTATCGAACTTGGCAACATAACCGTGTGAATCAAGGAATCCTGGAGCTATCCGCGATTGCTCCTCTGCCTTTTCCTTATAGGTCCAATCTCGATCGCATCCTCTCATCAAGGACCGACTATGGGGTGAGGGTGAATCGGCCATCGCCCCTTCTCTCCCCATCCCTATCTCATCCCGTCTCCAACTCGGCAAATTCGAGACATTCCACCAATGCCGTAAAACAATATCAGTGAGGATACCCTCTTCAACGCACTGCCAAATCAACCCCTCGCGCCAACCTTCAGTCATGGAAGCCTCCCCACATCCAGCCCACGTCCCATCCTGCATCGAAGGAGACAACATAACTGGCATCATCGGCGACAGCGGATTCTCACCACTAACACCAACAACCTCAGCAATCTTGGAGCCAACTAAAGCCAACCACGACCCTGCACCATCCACCAACTCCGATTTTTCTGCCACATCCACCTCCACACACTCTTCAGAGGCAGCCCATACCGTCATGGTCTCCAACCCCTGGGAATTTTTGAGGGCGATTGACCGCATCACTACTTCTGGCTCCTCCCTCTTCTGCTCTTCTATGGATTCCGCTGGCGTTGATACTTTGTCCCGCGCCGACTCTAAATCAGAGCTTTCCATTTTCTGGCGCGACCCATTGGATACGGCTATTTCCGCCATACCCGACACCGACCCATCTAAGTCAATGAAATAAGGGCTCAACATCTGCTTCAACTTTTTCCGTGCCCGGGAGATGCGCTTGCAAACACTGTCATAAGAAATCCCTTGCCGTTCGACTATTTCTGTATGGGAAAGCTGCTCATAAAAATGCAAAATAAAAGTTGAGCGCATCTGTTCAGGCAAAGAAGCGATCGCCCGTTTAATCTCGTTAGACTTCTCGTCTTCCTCCAAAACCGCCTCTGGGGTTTCCATCCCACTGGCTGTTTCCAGTTCGACCCCATTGCCTACCCATTCAAGATCTTCTACTGCCACAGCACTTCGTGATCGCTGGCGAATCCAATCGATGCAGAAGTTGCGCGTCAACTGTACCAACCAGGCTTTGAAGTTAGCAATGTGTCCCGCATATTTTTGCACCTGTTCCCAGGCTTTCAACATTGCCTGACTGAGTAGATCTTCCGCATCGGCAGCGTTCCCGTTCGCAAACCGGAGACAGGCGCGATAGAGCAGATCGCGATGTTCCTGCCATTGCTGCCAAAACTGAGAGATGGTTGCTTCTCGGGCGCTTCCGGTTTCGGCGGTTTCGTAAGAATGAATTGCGCTTGTAGATGGATCCGTCATGGCTGCGTGAGAGAGGAAAGTGCTTAGGTATCTGAGCATTGGACCTGGGATAAAATTGACTTTTTGTCCTTTTGTCCTTTGTCTCTTCACCTTTAAGACGAGATCACTAGTCAATTTCTGAATTTTTCGAGTTAGAGCCAATTTTTCTTTGCTGACTCACTGACAACTTGGGCTACAAAGCATATTTCATAAGGGCAACAAAATTGTAGCCTCGCGGGTGTGGTCACAAGTAGAAGACGCGAGTTTTTTAGTAGGGTGGGCATTGCCCACCACAACTTGCGGACCGGGTCGTCGAACTGCATCTATCGCCTCCGTCAAAAGCAGTATCAATAGTCTCCTGATGGACTGCAGTTACAATATTCTGAAAAAACTTTCTTATTATTAAACCCAACTGGTTTTGACCACACCCTGGCCTCGCTGATAATCAGGTTTTTTATCAGGAGTCAAAGCAGTTAAACATTCAGCAGCTTTTTCAAAAAAAGTCAGAGATTATATCCAATCTTTCGCACGCCAACTGACCCCGTGAAGATAAGTTTTATTTGATAAACACCAGTGAAGAGTAGTCTCGATATTTTTAGAACACCTGCTATTATTTCTTAAATAAACCCTTTGGTTTTGGTGCTTTTAATACCTTTATAATACAAAAAAAATATTCCTATTTTTGGAGCTAAATGTTTGAGTAGAATCCAAATATATCGTTCAATTTCTATATATTCATTTTTCTTTTTATATGAAATACAAAAATGATTGCTACAAATAGTTTATTGCATCTTAGTATAGATTAAGATTATCCCGTGGGTTGAGAAACCGGGTTTCTTTCCAAAGTTTATACATTAATCCTTAAAATAATAGGAGAAACCCGGTTTCTGGGCTGAAATTATTCACTATTGTATCTGTAGCAAACATTTTCAGGTTTGATATTATATTAACTTTAAATTAAAGGAAGCCTACCAATATACTCTTGCGGCAAGGTCGGGAAGGATTGGGATTCAAATAACTAGATTCCATAAATAACGCTGTTGGTGGGCAATGCCCACCCTACAATTTTCCAAATCTATTTATTTGTAGCAAACATTTTTATAATTCATATAACTAGAAGAATTTAGGGTTACCACGCTCTCCACGGCAAGTCGCATTCCTCAATGCGACTTGCCATTGGGGGATTTGGGTTAGAAGTGGAATGTCGAGGGTTAAGTTAGGATAAACAAAAAATGTTAACTTAGTAAATAAAGGGGTGTTGTCAACTTAACAATTGCCAACACACTACATTTTCTACCAAATCTTCGATTTCTCTCTCCGTACTTAGTTTGCACGGTATAGCTCGTATCCGCCTCGCGGACGTATGGTTACTTGTTCCTCCTCTTTTTGAATGTTACTAGAGATTGTTACGTTAAATTTCTCAGGTTCACCAGGGATCTCAATATCGATATCCTCTGTGAGTGTGTATCCACCTTCACATGGGATTTGGGGGGAATCATATATCATCCTACGGTCTGGCGCGAACACCGTGATGTTATATTCCTCACCGGGGTCACACCCTCCCTGCGGTTCTATTGTCTCACTCGCTGACTTTTTTACCCTTACGCAACAACCTTTTCCCTCAAATATGTTTGGTATTGTTAAAGATACCTCTCCTTCATGAAGTGTTTCCGAGATTTTTTGATTGAACTCACCTGTCTTAATTGGTTCTCCTTGACAGGTATCCGCACTGGCAACGTTTGGGGTGGTCACAAACAAGAAAATGAAGAATATGATTCCCACCAACACACGTCTTACATTGATTGTAAGAATTTTTAGGACCATCGAAATCGGCTCCTTTTTAGTTAACTACCTATTAGACTTCACCGCCCGTTGTTTTCTGACTTCCTTTGTTTCTCTTTTTTTTCTGAAGGGGCGATAAGCGTTCTGTAAGTCTTGAGGGACAAGGGTTTCAACCGTCAGTCCCGGACAAAGATGTAGCCTGCGATCACGATCAAAGCGGAATGCGGGTTTATAAATCGTAGGTTGAGTTGAGTTAACGAAACCCAACAGCACGGGTTGTTGTGTTGGGTTGCGCTATCTCTCAACCCAACCTAAAGCGGCAGTATTGGTGTTGGTTTAAAAGATGGGGTAAGGTGGGCAATGCCCACCCTACTGAAAAGCTCTTGGTCAATGGCTAAAACTCTAAGTACAAATACTCCTCGAAAAGAAAATTGGTTGTCAGTCTATCAATATCTACAACAATTACCTTGGCCAGAGAAAGATCGTGGTTATTCTAGTAGGGAAGAGGAAGAATTAGAGAAAGGACTAGCTTTAGCTTTACAGGTTTTCAGAGAAGGGGATTTTCAGCAAAGATGGCAAGTAGGAAAGATTCTGCCGAAACTGGGCAAAAGAGCGATCGCCCCTCTCTTAGAAATTCTCGAGGACGAAGAGGAAGATATAGAACTGCGTTGGTTTGTCTGTGGCATGCTAGCAGATTTTGAAGACCGGGCTGTTATTCTTGCTCTAGTGAAGTTGTTGGGAGAAACTGAGGAGGAGGAACTCTCTGCTATGGCAGGGTCAGCTTTGGCTAAAATTGGCACCAAGGCTATTGGGGATATAACTAGTTTACTCTCTGGGGAGGACCATTCTCGATTATTAGCGGTACAAGCTCTTTCTTATATACGTCGGCTTGAAGTGATGGAACCTTTGCTGGGAATGGTAGGAGACCCCCTTCCGGAAATTCGCGCTATTGCCATAGAAACTCTGGGCAGTTTTCGGGACCAGCCCATTCTCCCCATTCTCATAACTGCTTTAGAAGATCAAGCGGCAAGGGTCAGGAAGGAAGCAGTAGTTGCCTTGGGACTGCGCAGCAAAACTGTCTCGGAATTAGATTTAGTTTCTTTACTCAAACCCCTACTTTGGGATTTAAATCTGGAGGTTTGTCAGCAAACCGCAATTGCTCTGGGAAGAATCGGCAGTAATGCTGCTGCAGATGCTCTTTTTGCTTTGCTTCAATCTCCCATGGCTCCGGTGGATTTGCAATTAGTGGTAGTGCGATCGCTCAGTTGGGTAGGAACGGAGAGGGTGTTAGAATATTTCCGCTCTGCCCTAACTCTGGTGTCTGAATCGGTCAGTCAGGAAATTGTCAGAGTCTTAGGACAGCAATCCCAGTTAGCTGGACAAATTAAAGCAACTAGAATTTTAATGGATTTTCTCAAGGTCAAAGGTGATTCGGAGGAGCTGAAAAAAGCTATAGCCATGTCTTTGGGGGAACTGGGACAGGAAGAGGCTATCTCTTCCTTGGAAGAACTAGCAAAAGATGAAGAAAAGAGTGTGAAATTACATGCGATCGCGGCTCTCAAAAAAATATAGGGTTCCTTGGTCATGAGGTACACCTATAAACCTACCTCCTACTTCAAAAGCTAAAACTCTGTACCTCACCAGTATGAGAAATGCTATAATTCAGGCGTTGCACAATTGCGGGATGATAGTCCAATTTCAATGAGCTGAAACTATTGATAAATAAGGAAAAAATTTTGGGCATATATCCAAATCATCCCACAGAGATGCAACGCCAAATTTTACACTCCTAACCTCAACCTCAATATTCCCAATGTCTCAGATTTACCTAGCAACAGCTATGCTTGGGTCAGATCAGAACAGCTAATAGATTTATCTAAGCCATATAGCAATGTGGGTATCATTCGCGATTGGAAATTGATTAAAGTTCAGTCGGAAGATGAAAAAGCCGAACATTAAGCTGGACTAGAATTATAAATGAAGCTATTGTAGCTAGTTCGGTTAATCGCTGTAATGTTTTTGAGACAGAAACATTAGTTGTTCTCGAAGCCAAATGTATTGTAGAATAATTCTAATATCAAATCTGAAAATGGTTGCTACAAATAGGTTCGATCCCCCCCAGCCCCCTCCCCCCCTTGGTCCCCCCCACTGGGGGAAAAGAAAGGGGGGAGAAG
>JH611141.1 GCA_000252485.1 Prochloron didemni P4-Papua_New_Guinea
TTATTAAGGGGGATTAGGGGGATCGAACTGTAAAGCATGTACAAAAAATTTATAAATCTGATTGTATTTGTAGCAAATATTTTTGTATTTCATATAATTTAGTCAGCCAAGAAACCGGGTTTCTACCATTATTTTGAGATTAATACCTAGATTTATCCAAGAAACCCGGTTTCTAACCTCAAACCTTCTTCTAAAACAACTACCTTTTGAACGCCGACAAATTCATAGGTTTCATCAATTTCTTCCTCTTCTAAACACATTTCAATAACCTCTGTAATATTCTCCATTAGTTCATCGAGAGTCTCACCTTGGCTGTAACAGGCTTTTAGCTGAGGAACCTCTCCAACGAAAAAACCATCTTCGTCACGTTCCACAATCATGTAAAACTCTCGCTTGTTGTTCATCGTTCTCACTGTAGATTATCCTTCGCCTTTAATTATATACTGAGTTGATGCTATTAAACTCCTAACTCTTGCTAATATGAAACTCTATCGCTTCCTGCATATTCTTTTCAACTTCTTCACGTGTAACTCCGGTTGAAACACAACCCAATGAAAAGATTCTGAAACCCTTATATATGCAGCACGATGGTTGGAGAAATGGGGAGAGGTCATTACTCTGGATGATCGCTGGCAATTAGACCGATATACCCGACGCTTGCGACAAGCTGTGTGATCTTGTTTGGACGACGTTCAATCGTTTAAAACAATTGGATGAAGAAAATGAGTAATATTTTACCTCCCGGTGAATCGATTTTAGCGGAGTTGGCGATCGCTCCAATTCTCATCCAACTCCAATTAAGTCGATTCAATCTCGTTCTGACAAACTTTTTCAATGTAATCTTTAACGTCATCATTAGGTTCTTTTAATACGTGGCCGCACATTTTAAGCCTTGCAATAATTTCGTGTTGCTCATTATAAGGAGATGGAGCAAAGAAAAAACGATAATCTTCAGCAATTACCTCCTTATCGCATCTTTCCCAACCTTTAGAATAATCAAGAGCATATTCTTCCTCATTTAGATTGCGTAAGATATAGTAATCTTGCGGTAACGGTTGTTTTTTATAATTGAAATTTTGTGTGATAGCAAGCCATGATAAAGTCCAGTGATGACCGTATTCATGTGCCAATGTTTTTTTAATTCATCGAGTGTCTTTAAGTAGAAAGTATTCAGTACAATTACCGCTCTAACTTCTTTTATCTCGTTTTGATTATTATATTTAAACTCTGCTTTCCAGTAACCATCATAGTCGGTATAAGCATCGCGGCGAATCTTGATTGTGAGCCATTCAAGTTCTATATTATGGAGTAGTCGAGTGACAAAATTTGTCAGTTCATTTTGTTTTGCTTCCGAAAATTTTCCAGTTAGATCTACTATATGAACCACAGAATTTTCCTTTGAACAACTCATTCCTTTAATTATAAACGCCTAGTCGATACTAATCAACTAAGCATTTATAATTACTCAATATCTAATTTTTTATGAGAGTAAAGTTGATGGAATATCAAGAAAAGAGGTTTGCTTAGTTTATTTTTGAGTTGGCACTTTTTTAAAAGGAACTCCTTCAAAATCATCATCATCAGAAGTCATTGGAGCCGTTGAGATACGCACAATAGTTTCTTCTTCTTTTTCAACTTTTTTGTACATTTCTCCATCATCTTTCTGGCTGGCCAAGCGACCCATTTTAAGTTCCTCAAGATATTCACAAAGCTCTTGCAGTTCATTTTCAGGGACTCGTGCAGCCCGAGCTTCTTGAAGTCTTGCCTCAATTTTTTCTACTGTTACTGGCATCATAATTCTAATTTCTCTCCTTTTGAACTTCTTTTGAGTATATTATCCCCCAGATCGTAGTCTAATGTTCATTCAGAAAATATTAGTTAAACGATCGCGCAGCGCCACTTTGCGATCGCATTTTAAGCTGCAACCTCAATATAAGCTGATGAAGTAGTAGGTTGTGGAATCTCAAATCCTTCTAACTTCATCCCTTCAATATGGAACTCTATAGCTTCCTGCATATTCTTTTCAACTTCTTCACGGGTAACTCCGGTTGAAACACAACCCAATAAATCTGGAGAATAAGCCGAATATCCAGTTTCCGTTTTCTCAATAACAATAAGATACTGCATTATTTCAAACCAGCCTGTTTTAGGATACTGTTTACTGTTCCCGGAGCTAGATCGTCACCTGGTTTTCCAGGTATAGTAACTAAGCCCGGTTTGGTGGAGTGTTTGTACTGCCGATGACTGCCTCTTATTCTAGCTAAATACCAGCCATCTTGCTTAATTATTTTAATTATATCTCTAGTCTTCATCATTATCTTGCCAATTTGTAATTTGAAGATCTGTGACTTTGATTGGATTAATCCTAGCAAACCAGTCTTCAAAAGAAGAATAACCATTCGGATGTATTTTAGAATTATTTCTTATCTTTTGTGGCAAACGTTCCCAAGCTGCGTAATACGATGTTCGTATTGCTGAGTAAGAGAACCGGTAAAATAATAATCATCTGGGAATGACGAATCAGAGTCGCGGCTTACTCCGAAAGCGAGGCAGCCCAGAGGGCTACCCCACGATTGACTTTCTACATATTCAGCCCCAAACCAACTACTTTTGACCACACCCTATTTAAACTGGTATAAAAAGAGTATTAGCAGAGATTTTAGATTCAAGATTTTTGAGGATTTGTTCAAGCTCAATAGTTGCCTCTGCTTGAAGACCAAGACATCTAGCTATCCCTTCAACATCAGCACTGAGACGAGAATCCAAAGCAAGTTTAAGAAATTTATTTTCTTGTATATTAATACGATATGCGTGAACGTGGATGGAGTCTCCCAACTTAGCTCGATCGCTAACATGTGAAAAGTTAAATTCACGTCGTATGTAATCTAAAAAACAATCCTGAATTTCCAAACAGCTCAATTACTTTGCTCATAAAACAGATTTGCTTCTTTCCTTAGCCACCTCTAAATAATCCTGACAAATATCTATACCGCAAGATTTCCTCCCAAGTAGTTTCGCTGCCAACATGGTAGTACCAGTTCCACAAAAAGGGTCGAGGACAATACCATCAGGGGGACAAGTAGCGGATATAGGAATCTTACAAAGATCTATGGGATAAGGAGCAAAGTGCAATTCCCGTTTTTGCGTATCCTCTGGAAGTATTTCCCAAACATCGCTAGGCTTGGAGCCTTGAGGATGGTATTTCAGAAAATAAAAGCCTTTTTGAGCTAGTTCTTTAGCTCGTCCAGAAACTTTCTCTGAATCAGAATGGGTTATTCTTTGTTGTCCTCTAATAATCATTCTAAAATCAGAAATTTTACCCTCTGCTATCTGTTGAAAAACTTCTTCTAAGGCAGCATAAGCATTTTGTTTTTCTATTGGGGAAAGTTCGGTAGATAATTCAATTTTTCGCTTGTAACGGATTCCGGTGACACCAGTTGCAGAAACAATGGAACCATTGACAACTTTTGCTTTTCTTGGAGCTGCTCTAATAGCATCAATATCGTAATAATATCCTTTTGAAGTTTTGACAAAGTGAAAAATATTTTCATGAATATTCCTCAAGCGGTCTTTGGTATTATCTGGACCGCCTTTAACTTTATTCCAAATAATACTATTTCTTAAAATCAAACCTTGTTTGTCTGTCAAACTAATTGCTATTCGCCAAGGCAATCCCAATAACTTCTTATTATAGTAAGAATCTCCAAGATTGAGCCAAAAAGAACCGGATGGTTTTAAGACTCGTTTAACTTCTGCAAAAACAAGACAGAGGTTGTCTAGATAAACATGAAAATCTTTCTCCAAACCAATACCACCGCCACGGTATTCTCTCTTTCCCCAATAAGGTGGACTAGTCATACAACAATCAATAGACTCTCTAGGCAACTCTTTGAGAACTTCAACAGCATCCCCTAGCAGATATAAAGGAGCAATCTTGGAGTCAGATTGATAGATTTTGAATTTTTCTTGGAAACTGTTGGTGAGGATAGAAGAGCGATCGGCAAGAGTCAGTTGGATATTTTTTGAATTTGTTGACCAATTATTTCCTTGTTCCTTCATTGTCAAAATTTATAGCAGTTGAAAGTTGATAGTGGACAGTTGATAGTTATACAGCAAATAACAATAGTTATTGTAGTTGAAACTAAATGAATCTGGGAGAAAAAGTAGACACTATCGCCTTTTCTTCATTATAAACTGGCAACACGAGGGAAAAAGCTGGTATAGCAGTCATATCTTAAAAGTAATAAGTATAATTATTAAACACGTTCATTAGTTTCTTTGTTGTTTGTTGTTTTAACTGCAGATGAAGTCACAGGCAAGATGCCTGTGCCACATGAATACAGATATTTTTGTGTTTTTTCTACTGCCCATGAACTCTTGTTGAACTTGTTGAACCGGGACTATGTCAAGAAATCATGACTATTTTAGCCCAAAGAATAAAGAATATGTAACAGTATAGACAGTTTTTTGATTTCTCACTTGTTATTTCAAAGCAAATCAACTGGTAAAAATCAAAAATTCAAATTTCTTGTATCAAAATCTACCAAACTAGATTAATCAATTCGCTAAAGTTAAAAGATGAAAAAATGTAATCTAGTAGCAAGAAAAAGTGCGAATTGAACAGTTACAAGCTTTTCTAGCTGTGGCTGAAACAGGAAACTTCGGGCAAGCGGCGCGAAAGTGCGGCGTAACTCAGTCAACTATCAGCCGCCAAATTCAAGCCTTAGAAAATAACTTGGGTTTACCCTTATTTCATCGCTCCGCCCAAGCCAAATTGACTTTAGGCGGAGAACAATTGCTGCCCCGCGCCCGCAAAATTTGTCAGGAGTGGGAACTAGCTACGATAGAATTCGCCGAACTCAAGGCGGGAAAACAACCAGAACTGTGCATAGCGGCAATTCATTCAGTCTGCGCTCATTATTTACCCCCCATATTACCTCAATTTTGCCAGGATTATCCGGAAGTGCAGTTGCGAGTAACTGCATTGGGAAGCGATCGCGCCTTGAAAGTATTGCGAGATGGTTTGGTAGACGTGGCCATCGTTATGGATAATCCCTTATTAACTACCAGTTCGGAAATGGTGGTGGAGTTTCTCTATTCGGAGGAAATTGAGATTTTAATGGCATCCACCCATCCTTTAACTGAGTATGAGACAGTACCGACTTCCGAATTAGTCTTTTACCCCCAAGCAGTGTTTAAAGATGGTTATGGCATGCAACGTTTAGTCCAGGATTGGTTCGAGGCTCAAAATATCAAACTCAAGATCGCAATGGAGTTAAATACTTTAGATGCTTTTCGCGGGGTAGTACGCCAAGGTCAAATTATTGCCTTCTTACCTCGAAGTGCTTTACTAGAAGCCCGGCAAGATCCAACTCTGGCCGTTAGACCCATTGCTCATCTTGCTCCTGCATCTGTAGAAAAGATAGAGAGTTTAACTCGTAAAGTAGTCTTAGTCACAAGTAGCGATCGCCTTCAAATTCCCCCTATTGCTAGTTTCTGTCAGTTAGTACGCAAAATGCTCGTTGGGTAGTGGATAGTGGATAGTTGATAGTTGATAGTTGACAGTTGATAATTATTTATTGTTCATTGTTTATTGTTCATTGTTCATTGTTCATTGTTCATTGTAATGGCTCGCCAAGCAAACTGAGGTAAAGCCAACATTCGCCGCCAACGCCAGGGTTCTTGGTACAAGCGATAAAGCCACTCTAAATGTAGATTTTGCATCAATTTTGGCGCTCTAGACTTTACACCAGCCCAAATATCCAAACTACCCCCCACTCCCATCCAAATTGCTCCCGGTACTAATTCTCGATGTTCTTTGATCCAGAATTCTTGCCGAGGAACCCCCAAGCCTACTAAGATTAATCTCGGTTGTTTAGCTTCAATTATTTTGCACCATTCTCCTTCTTCCTCCGGTGAAAGATAGCCGTGATTGCTAATAATGGATAAACCAGGAATTTGTTCTTGCCAAAACTGAGCAGCGCGATCGCTTATCCCCGGTTTTCCTCCATAAAAACAAATAGGATAAGAGTTTTTTTTCCTGCCAATTTCTTCTAATAAAGATGCTGCTAATTCAATTCCCGCGCAACGTCTTTGTCTTTTCCCCCGCAGCATCAAATATAATATTATTCCAGAACCATCCGGAATTATAAGTTCTGCTCTTTTAATAACATCAGCTAACTCCCGATTTGTTTCCGAAAGCATGGTCATTTCTGCATTGAGAGTGACTACATGAGTACCAATATTTTGCTTCAAACGCTGCCACAACCAATTAGTATAGTCATCTAAGAGATGCACTGGCAGGTTTACAACAGTAAATGGTTCTAGAGAAAGGGATATATCCAGATTGTGATTATTTTCCTGCATCTTTTTCCATTATCACTTATAAATTACTACCGAGCAATTCTCAACTATCAATTTTTCTTGTTTCTTGTTAGTAAGATGCCAAATTAACTTTTTTCTATTTTAAATAGTCTGGGAAATGGTTTTACCTAGATTCATCAAAGTTTGCTTAAAATGTTCGGCACGAGAACGAAAATCATTACCCTTACCCAATTCAAATGCCATGCCTCTAGTACCCTCTAAAAGTTTAAGATAAACTTGACTTGCAGTAGATTGAGTTTGCATGACTAAGTATAACTGTTCTAGTTCCACTTCCTTGATTGCTTCTAGCACTTCTTCAATACTCTTAGTTTCCTTATCGGGAATGTGAGGCGGAGCATCTGTTATTAAAACGATAACCTTATTTCCTTTTGAGGAAAAAGGTTGACGTAAAGCCAACATTAGTGCATCGAGACTGCTTTCTGGTTCATCTCCACCCCCACCAGCTCTCAGTTTCGCCACTTCTTGACGAAATCTATTTGAGTCATCAGTAAAAGGTTCTCCGTCAAAGAGAAGAACACGATGTTCTTGGTTAATGAGGCGATCTCTAAATTCTACCAAACCTACTCTCACCCGAACGCCCTGCAATTCAATACTATCGGCAAAGTCCATAATAGTCTCTTTAATAGCATCAATTTCCCCTTGCATGCTGCCAGTGCAGTCAAGGACAAACATAATATCTGCTTTACGCTTATTTTGTAACTCTTGAGCCATGGTCGCTATTGATTGACCCAGACTCATACGGTTTGCTTTCCTGCTACTTTTCGCTGGTACCAGATCCACAGATATCAGCTTATTGCCGCATTCGTTACAAAATTTAGCGGTATGGGGATTAGATGCTCCGCAATTGCTGCATATTTTCATGTATCCTCTCGGGCAAAGGTCAACGCGGATGAAGTTAACGCGGCAGTTCGACTACACTGCCTTCTTAGGGTCGTCGAACTGCAGTGACCACGGATTTATCCGCTCTGAAATTGATAGCGATAGCCATCTTCTTGCTTTAGCAGGGTGACATGGGTCTAACTGCTTTCTGTTTTTGTCTAGCACGAATACAAGCATAATCGTGATTACTCCTATTGCTAGGATTCAGTTCGGTTCGATAATTTTCATTCCCTGTTTCCCGATGTCTATTCCCAAGTTATTGGACAATTTTATTATTAGTTGTTTAAATCTCAGCAAAAACCCCATAGGGAAACCAAGATAATTTATAGTGCCGGTTTAAAAAAAGCAAAGCACAAGAAAACATCCCCCACCTTGATTCTGTCTCCGTGATTAATTAAGATGGCATTGTTTTTTACCACTTTACCTTTGATCATTGTGCCATTTTTGCTACCTAAATCCCGAACAAAATATTTGTCCCCCTGACGAATAAATTCCACATGCTGGCTGCTTAAAGTTCGATCTGCTCCAGCAATATCAGCACGTCCCAGTACCAAACTGTTACCTTCTTCAATATTAATCAAGGTTCTAGCTCCTTGATTGCTGCCAGAGTCAACAATGAGCAAAGGATAGCGCAAGTGCAAATCCTTGGGGAACTCTGGCAATTGAGGAATGTAACCCAGATCTGAGAGGATATTATCTACCGAATCATATCTCTCTTCCGGATCGATTTTCACCATTTGAGCTAGAATGGGAGTAACTTCCTGATAAAAGTCGCAGTGGAAATCGTCTAATTGGATCGCCTCCATGGGAATTGGCGTTTTGTTCAAGTAGACGGCGAAATCTTCAATTTTCCAACCTTTGCGCCGCCAAAAATGCTCTCCCATGGCCAATTCGTAGAGAATATGACCGAGAGCATAAATATCAACTCTCGCATCGGCAATTTTTGCTCCGTGTTCCACCAATTCTGGAGCCATGTATTCCAGAGTTCCCATGATTTCACCACTGAGGGTGACATCAGCCCTAGTATCCAGATCGCAGAATTTGGAAACCCCAAAATCAATAATCTTCACTTGACCATCATTTCCCACCAAAATATTACTCGGTTTCATATCTCGGTGGATGATATTACAATGATGAGCAGCCCGAACCCCCAGCAGGGTCTGCTCAAAAATCTTTCGCTTTTGCTTGCTGGTGAGATAACCTTCTTCTAGGATTTTATCTAAAGATTTGCCGGGAACATACTCAAAGAGAATTAAAAACGTGCGTTCGTTCCATTGACGCAAGCCGATGACCGGGACGATGTATTCTGAAGGTATGGCAACAGTAGCTTCACGATGAATTCTTTCTACCATCGGGCTGCCGGGTTTGATTCCCTGTATGATTTTGAGAACGTAAAGGTGGTTAGTCAGTTGGTCTTTTACTTTCCAAACCGAACTAAAACCGCCAACCCCTAGGAGTTCCAGCAATTCTATTTTCTCAATGCTGTTAATCTTAACGGGTATAATTCCACCAACTGTTACTGCTAAAGTGTCAGACATTGCTCTTTGAGAATGGATATGGGGAAATGGGAAAACTGCTTAGTTTTTTTCCCTCATCCAAATTAACTTATGTAGAGTGCCAAGAGAGCATTGTCTTTGCACTTTTTAGCTCTTACAATTATATCGCTCTAAATCATGTAAAGCTGATTGGGTATCAACTTGGCCAAAATGAACGTAAAAGCGGCTGACGCTTAAGAAAGACGAGGGAGCCTTCAAAATAAGAAGGCGATAGCTCCATTGTTTTAGTTTTGGCAATAATTCTCGGGGAGCAACTGGAGAAGCAATCCAAACTTGAGCTACTTGATGATTTTCCTTCAGGGCTAGAGCAGCAGCAAGAATAGTCATTCCCGTAGCAATGCCGTCATCTACTAAAATGGCGATCGCTCCTTTTGGATTTACTTGGGGACGGTAGTCAGCAAATAGCAATTCTTGCGATCGCGCTTTTGCTTGCGCTCGATCCAGAGATTCCTGAAGGACGGAGCAACTAAGATTGCCGATGACTCTGGGATTGCTCCAAATAACATTACCATCGTTGGTCACTGCACCAATTGCTAGCTCAGGATTTGTGGTGGTGACAATTTTTTTCGCTATCACTACATCTAGGGGACAACCTAACTTCCTCGCTATTGGTAAGGCCACGGGAATGCCCCCACGGGGAAGGGCATAGACAATGGGGAATGTCCAATTATCTCTACTTTCCAGCTGGTTGATGGCAGTGCTGACTAATTCTGCTAGCTCTTCCCCCGCACTAAAGCGATCTGTAAATTTGTTGTTGGTTGCCTGCACTGAGCGTAGTCGAAGTGTTGGTTGTTTGTTGTTTGTTATTGGTTGTTGGTTGTTTGTTGTTGGTTGTTTGTTGTTGGTTGTTGGTTGTTGGTTGTTGGTTGTTGGTTGTTTGTTCATTGCTCATTGCTCATTGTTAATTGTTAATTGTTGATTTATAGGGTTTCTTGGTCAATATGTACATCTATATACCGGCCTATGAAGGTGTTTAGTATTAAGTGAGAGCAACCAACCGGTTGCTGTATAACTCGACCGAATCTTAAAATCATGAAAAATGCTAAAACTATTTACCCACAAAGGATTTGAAAGTTTCTGGTATTACATTTGGTGACCGATGAGTAAAAAAACTGAAAACACCGTCTCGCTGGTCACTGGTCACTGAAAAGCTATCAACTATCAACTATCAACTGTCAACTATCAACTGTCAACTGTCAACTATCAACTATCAACTGCTATAATTGCCTTTTCTAGCATTTCCCCTGCTGCTTCTACTTCTGAGGCAGAAACAATCAAAGGAGGAACAAGACGCAGTACTTTCGGACCAGCAGGAACTAGCAATAAACCTTCTTGGATGGCAGCTTTCACTAGATCTATGGCAGTAATTTCTACATCTTCTTGCAGCACTATGCCATTAATTAAACCCCAACCCCGCACCTCAGAAAATAAATGAGGAAATTGAAGCGCGATCGCCCTCAATTTCCTTCGTAATTGTTCTCCCCTGGCTTCCACATTCTGAAGAATCTTTTCTTCTTCCAATGTCCGCGCTACCGTCAAAGCCACAGCGCAAACGAAAGGATTGCCTCCAAAAGTACTAGCATGGTTTCCCGGTTCAAAAACATCGCAGGACTGTTTGCACATCATCGCCCCGATGGGAATACCCCCAGCTAAACCTTTCGCACTAGTAAAGATATCCGGTTCAATTCCCAAATGCTCGTAGCCCCACCATTTCCCAGTGCGCCCCATTCCTGTTTGCACTTCATCTAGAATTAGGAGAATTCCAGTTTGATCGCAAATTTGTCTCACTCTCAAGAAATAGTCCCGTTGCCCCGGATTGACTCCTCCCTCTCCTTGTAGTGGTTCCAGCATAATTGCCCCTACCTGGCGTTTGCTGTCTTCAATTTTGGCGATCGCCTCTTCAATTGCTTTCAAATCGTTGTAAGGAACGTATTCAAACCCTGACACTAAAGGCTGAAAATCCTTTTGATATTTCGGCTGTCCCGTAGCGGTAATTGTAGCTAGAGTCCGTCCGTGAAAACTTGCTTGAGCGGTTATAATCACCGGCTCATGGGAAGAATTTAACACTTTATAGGCGTACTTCCGAGCTAGTTTAATAGCAGCTTCATTAGCTTCAGCGCCGGAGTTACAAAAGAATGCTTTATCAGCAACAGAATGATTTATAATCCAGGTGGCCAATTCTCCTTGTTCTGGAATGTAATAGAGATTGGAAACATGGTGCAACTTTTTGATTTGCCCCGTCACCGTTTCTACTATAGCAGGATGAGCGTGACCCAAGGTACAAGTAGCAATTCCAGCCACGAAGTCCAAATATGAGTTTCCCCCAGTATCCCAAACGCGACAACCTTCCCCTCGTTCTAGAGCAAGAGGAAAGCGTCCGTAAGTATTCATCACGTTGACTTGGGAATTTTGTATTAGGGTTGGGTAACTCACTTTAGTCTCCTAGAAAAGCTTGAATAGGGAATAGGGAAGAAGCAAGAGGGTTAAAACAGAATTTGAATTATAGCGTTTTTTTTACTAATGAGGCATCGTCCAGTAGCTAATTTATTGGAATAATTTGCACAAACATGGAATTAGTGTAACACTAATTCCATGACACGAGTAAATGTTCGAGAAGTTCTATCATAGACCAGCTCATGCGGAAAAACCTAGAACCATACTGGAACGAGTTGTGCGAGCAGATAAGCTCGCAATTGTTGTTGCCTATAGAGACGGACTTGCCCGATTCGGGCGATCACGCATTGAATACTTGGCCAGTATCAACAGTAGAAAAATCCTGGTTCTCGACAAATCTATTAACAGCCAAGAATCAGAGCTTGCCGCCGACATGAATGTCCATCATTCAAATCTTCTCTTGTCGAATCCACGGGACACTGAGCACAGTAACAAAATCAAGAAAGATTCTGATTCACTTGTCCCCGGACCAACGGAGGCTAGTTAGAAAGTGGTTTGGAGTTGCTCGATATGTTTTTAACAAGACCATTGAGTTGCTTCGAGATGGAGATGTAAAAGCGAATTGGAAAGCTATTAAAACAGGTCTTTTGAACGACCTCCCTGAATGGGCAAAAGAAGTTCCCTATCAGATTAAATCCATAGCTGTAAAAGATGCTTGCACCGCCGTCGGATCTGCCAAGAAGAAGTACAATTCGACAGGAAAAATCCAACAGGTCAGATTCCGGTCTAGAAAGAATCTAATACAGTCTTGCTACATACCTAAAACAGCGATAAAAGACAGGGGAATTTATCCTACGAAATTAGGAGCCCTGACGTATTCACAACAACTGCCGGACAGTCTTTGCGATTCTCGCTTGATAAGTAATAACGGGAATTATTACTTATGCGTCTGGAACAAAGTGGCCTCTTCCCCTGCCGAGAATCAAGGTAGGGTAGTGGCTTTAGATCCAGGAGTACGCACCTTTATTACTTTCTTTAGTGAGAACTCTGTCGGTAAAATTGGCAGCGGGGATTTCTCTCGGATTCAGCGCCTTTGTCAACATCTAGACGATTTAAAATCAAAAATAAGCAAGGCGATCGCTGGTCAAAAGCGCCGAATTCCAAAGGCCGCCCGCCGGATGGTAATCAAGATTCAAAATCTGATTAGTGAACTTCATCACAAGACAGCAAGATTCTTAGTGGATAACTTTGACGTGATTTTACTTCCCACATTTGAGACATCTCAAATGTCAAAGAAAAGAGATAGGAAGATTCGGTCAAAAACAGTCCGCAACATGCTCACATTCGCCCACTATCGGTTCAAAGAATTCTTGAGATTCAAAGCCCAAGAGACGGGGAAAATGGTAGTAGATGTTTGTGAAGCTTATACCAGCAAAACTGTTAGTTGGACTGGGGAAGTTCTGAATATTGGCGGCAGCAAGAAAATCAAGTCAAAAGTTGATGGCCAGGTCATGGACCGGGACATCAACGGCGCTCGTGGGATATTCCTGCGAGCCTTGGGAGATACCCCCTGGTTGAGAAATCAACTTGCATTAGTGAGCCAAGTCTAGATTATTCTAGGTTTTGGTAGCTAAAAAGTATCGGTACATCATAGTAGAGAGTGAGTATTTCTGTTCAGAGAAAACTTGACTTCTCTATCGATATAGTAGAGAGTAAGCATTTCTGTTCAGAGAAAATTTGGCTTCTCTATCGATATAGTAGAGAGCGAGCATTTATCTCTCTCCTCAGTAACTATCAACTGTCCACTATCAACTGTCAACTGCTATATATTATTGCAGTTTTAGGAACAAGGGTAAACGATTTTGGGGTTAAAGCGATTTGCACAACAATTGCGTAGTAAGATTAGGATTGGTTGGAGTGAGGAAAGCATCGCAATTAAATCCTTATTAGGGATTCAATTCGAGCCAAAATACCAACGCCTTCGACAACAACTAGTTGCTGGAGTATTTCTGCTGGGGGCTATTTTTTTCATAGGAACCTTTTGGTACTGGAAAATCGAAGGATGGTCTTTTTCAGAAGCGGCTTACATGACCATGATAACCCTTTCTACCGTCGGCTTTTCCGAAGTTCGTCCTTTAGGAGAGCGAGCCCGTCTGTTTACGATTTTCCTAATTTTTATGGGCTTGATCGCCATCGGTTATATTGTTAATCGCTTTACAGAAGCTCTTGTTGGGGGCTATTTTCAAGAAAGACTGCGCATGAGACAATATTTGAAGTCCATAGAGAGCTTAAACTCTCATTATATCGTCTGCGGTTTTGGCCGCATGGGTCGTCAGATTGCCCTAGAATTCCAAGCAGAAGGAATTCTTTTTGCCATTGTGGATGTAGACCCTACTCGAATTGATACAGCTAAAAAACTTGGCTATATTGTGATTCAGGGGGATGCTACTTTAGACGATTCTTTATTAGCGGCGAGAATTGATCGAGCCGTCTGTTTAGTTGTGGCATTGCGCTCCGATGCAGAAAATCTCTATACAGTTCTATCCGCTAAAACCCTAAATCCTGAAATCAGGGTAATCGCTCGCGCTAATACCGAGGAGGCAGTGAAGAAAATTCAACGAGCGGGAGCAGATGCAGTTATTTCTCCTTATATTACAGGAGCCAAGAGACTAGCAGCAGCAGCCCTCCGACCCCAAGTGATGGATTTTGTCGATGGTATTCTGGCAGGTCCAGACCGTTCTTTTTATTTAGAAGAATTTCGTCTCGACCCTGAAGTTTGCCCCTATGTAAATCAAAGTTTGAGACAGGCTAGACTAAGAACTAGATCTGGAGCTTTAGTTCTGGCTATTCGCCGCACTAATGGAGAATTAATTGGTGGCCCTCATGGGGATGTTTTATTATTAGCAGGAGATTTATTAATTTGCATGGGAACAGCGGAACAATTACTTCAATTGAACCGCCTCCTCGGACCTATTCGCTCTAGTTCTCCTCGACTCCCCAAAAATCAATGAACAATTATAGCAATGAGCAATGAATAATAAATTGATACAATTAACAATCAATTATCAAAGATAAAAGTTTGACTATCTTGATAGCTCCTTCGGTCGAATTCAAAATTCAAAATTCAAAATTCAAAATTTAAGAATTGGCGAATGTCTCCGCCAAAAATGGCAGAAACTTGCAAAAGCCTTATCCCTCTTAGGTTTTAGCTTGTTGTCAATTTTCAGATTCGGTCGAGGTAAAACCAAAAGATAGGGCTAACTCCTGTCGTGGGTTCCGAATAAGAGGCTGGCGATAGGCAATTTCAAATAAATCCGATTCTCCCTCAATACCTAGATTATCGAAAGGTTGTTGAATTACTTCGTTGCTATTGATTTAAGTTCTCAACTTTAAAGTACCATTCCTGGAGATGTCTACTGGATCGCATAAAAAATAATCGCATGGTGGGCAGTGCCGCACCCTACAAATTCAGTGCGATCGCCAACAAGATATACAATTAAAAAATATAATAAATCTGAACAAGAATGCTGCATGGCCAAAACGGGATTGTAAGTATTAGCAACAACAAACAGCCCAGAAACCGGGTTTCTACTATTATTTTGCTTTCCCCTTGGACCTATCTGCTACAATATCTCATGCGAAGGTGTAAATAAATTATCCCCTAGCCTCCTAGGACTAGGGGTATTATCCTATTTTGACTCTCCCCGCTCTAAAGAGACGGGGATTCGCAAGCAGCCCAGAAATGAACTCTTGCAGGCGTAGTCAAAGCGCCGCTACTGACTCCTTTAAGAGATAACTCTAAAGTTGTCGCTACTTTTCTTAAAATGTTGGCCGCTCCATTTGCATCCGCATTAATTAAACTGCCATTGGCAGAGCGATATAATCGGAGTTTAATTCGCTTTCCTGATGGTCTCCAGCTTTCGGGTTTTGCACCGAATGTCGGCAAGAAATCATCATCTAAAAACGACGCTTGCGAAGTATAACTTTCCTCTGTTTCAATGAATTGAACCCCATACTGTTCGCACAACTGCTTGATGCGTTCTTTGAGTTTTGCCGTAGGAACTTGAACGAACTTTTGGTTATTTTTTGCCCCGATATTGATACCATCTTTTTGACCTTTGTTCCAACCAAAGACTATCCGACCGATGCCATTTTCTAAACAATAATTGATTACTAGCCTTGCTGCTTTATTGACTGCATCTCGCATTTGGCGATTGCGTTTTTCTGTAATGTTTGCAAGTTTTCTTGACCAAAATCCTTGGGGCCTTCCCTCTTTTATTGTAGCTATTTGTCTGTTATACCATTGGTTGACGGATTTAAGATGCTTCCCATCAACAATAAAGCTCCTCCCCGTGTTGCTGACGCAAGTCAACCAGTTATCAAGTCCGTGGTCGATTCCCAAGACTTTCTCTTTATCAACTTCGACTTGATGGGTTTCTAATTTGTACACCCACTCAACATAGAAGCAACCGTTACGAGGGAGAATCCTGATTTCCCTAATCGAATTGAAGTTTAGATTGGTGGGAAATGGAAGGAAGAAAGCATCAACTTTAAAAGCGGCTTTTACTTTCAAGCCGAGAGGAATTCGGACTTTCCCTTCCTTTAGTTTTAATGCCTGCCTGGGGTAGGTTATAACTTCCATTCCTCCCTTTTTTCGGTAATTGGGTAGTCGCGGACGGTCTTTTAGTTCTCCTTTTTTGTACTTTTTAGAAAGTTCCTTGAAAGATTTAAAGGACTCAGCAACTCCTCTCAACGTTTGTTGAGCAGCTTGAGAAAAAAGAAATTTAAAGTTTTGATTTTGCTTCAGCTGCTTTTCGAGTTCATATTTGCCGGGAATATGGCCGCATTTAAAGTACCGCTGACGGGCGAGATATATTCCACAATTAATTAGCTTGTTCGCAGTTCTACAAAGATATTCTAGAAAAGGCAAGCATTCAGGGGTTTTGATTAAGTCTTGTTGGCATCCGTACATTATATTTTACCTCTTCTTTAAGAAGAACAAAAAAATATAAATTTGTCAATCTTTGTAATAAAGTCAATTAACAGAGATACAGGCGAATTTATTCGCCTCCTCAACTTCATCCGCTCCCCCCCGGCGGCTTTCGTTTGCCCGAGAAGTATCGTAAGGTATACAAGAAGGTCGCCAAGAGGTAGCCAAGAAGGTCGCCAAGCAGTAGCCCTCAATATGCTTCGCAGTGGCATGACTGTGGATTCCATTGCCCAGCTGACTGGACTTTCATTACAGCACTAAAATTAAACCAATAAAGAACCGCCAATCATTCCTGCCAATAAAATAAATCCCAACCAAACATTCTGACGGAAAATAACGCTGTAAAGGGATGGAACAATATCTTGCCCTCTCAAGCGAGTATATTGCCACAACCAAGCAATCAGAGTAATAGTCCAACCCACCCAGAAAAGAGGATGCAACTGCATTTGCAAACCAAGATAAGCTAGTAAACTAGCCGTAGCGGCAAAGAATAATCCTACCGCATCCGCTGCATAATTCCCAAAGAAGATAGCGCTGGAGTTAACGCCGATTTTCAGGTCATCAGGGCGATCGCTCATGGCATATACAGTATCGAATCCTAAAGTCCAGAGTACAGTAGCACCCCAGAGGAGCCAAGTATCTTGTCCTAAACGACCTGTTACCGCAGTCCAACTAATCAACACGGCAAAACCCCAAGCTATGGAGAGAACCAGTTGAGGAACGGGAAAGAACCTTTTGGCCAAAGGATAGCAAATAATTACCGGAACTGCGGCGACGCAGAGGGAAAAGCTGAGGGTATTGAGATAAAAAGCCAGGACAGCAGCACAGGAAAGAGCAATTATAGCAATCGCTAGACCTAGTTTAAGAGAAAGAGCGCGAGAGGCAAGAGGGCGATCGCGGGTTCGAGCTACTTGAGGATCTATATCTCTGTCCCAAAGGTCGTTCACTACGCACCCTGCAGCACTAGTGGCTAAACTGCCTAAAATAATAACTATTACCAAAGGCAATGGTGGCGTTCCTCTCCCAGCTAAAAATACTGCCCATAAAGCGGGAATCATTAAAATCAGCCTTCCTTCAGGTTTATCCCAACGCAGCAATTTAATCACCAGTCCCCAAGTGGGTTGAGATGTTGTTTCTGTCACGGCTTAATCAATTTTTAATTATCAATCTCAATTATCCAATATTTCTCTCAATATTTATCTCGACCGAATCTTAAAATTGAGAACAAGCTAAGAACCAAGAGGAATAAGGCGAGTACAGTAGGGGGCATAATAGCCCAGACGTTCGTCACGAATTAAATTTTGAATTTTGAATTTTGAATTTTGAATTCGACCGAAGGAGCTATCAATAAGGCAATAAGGAACAATTATTAGCTGTGATCGCTTTTATTGTATCTTGGTTTTTAGGCTCTCAAGCAGAAACTTTCGGAAAACACAAGCAATATGGTTAATATGGTTAATTCTTTGCCTACAATGAAAACCACCACAGTAAGTACTGCTCCAGTCCATCGCGCCCAAGATTCCATCCTTGCGGCCATCGATATGGGTACTAACTCCATTCATATGGTAGTAGTGCGGGTTGACACTTCCCTATCTGCTTTTACCATTATTGCTCGACAGAAAGATACCGTGCGATTAGGCGATCGCGACCCCAAAACAGGCAATCTTACTGCAGCAGCCATGGAAAGGTCTTTAGCAGCATTGCAACGGTGTAAGGATTTAGCAGAGAGTTTCCAGGCACAACAAATTTTAGTCGTAGCCACCTCCGCTACCAGAGAAGCCCCTAACGGAAAAGAATTTCTCGATACAATCTATCGCCAATTAGGCTTAATTGTCAATCTCATTTCCGGCCAAGAAGAAGCCCGACGCATCTATTTAGGAGTCCTCTCCTCCATGGACTTCCAGAATCAGCCCCATAGTATTATCGATATCGGTGGTGGCTCCACGGAATTAATTCTTGGGGATAGTTACGAAACCCGTTTTCTCAGCAGTACCAAAATAGGAGCGGTTCGCCTCACCCAAAAATTTATCTCCACCGATCCCATTAGCAATAAAGAATTTAACTATCTTCGGGCTTACGTGAAAGGAATGTTAGAAAGACCTGTAGAAGAGTTGCAGGCCAACCTGAGACCGGGAGAACAGTTTCGTCTCGTGGGAACCTCCGGCACTATCGAGACTTTAGCTAGCATCCACGCTTTAGATACACTGAATGAGGAACCAAACCCCCTCAATGGCTATACCATCAGCTACAAAGATCTTAAAGAGATGGTCAAGCATTTTGCAGCCATGAATTACAGCCAGCGCTACGGGGTTCCTGGCATGTCCGACAGGCGGGCGGAAATTATTCTAGCTGGAGCAGTTATTTTGCAAGAAGCAATGTCCATGTTGGACTGTAAAGAAATCATTATTTGCCAGCGATCGCTCCGGGAGGGAATGATAGTAGATTGGATGCTGAATCGAGGCTTAATCTCCAGCCATATGCGTTACCAAAGCGAAGTTAGGCAGCGCAGCGTAATGAAAATAGCCGCCAAATATCGAGTAGATTTGGACCATGGCAAGAGGGTAGCAGATTTTGCCACCAGTATCTTCGACCAAACCCAAGGTTACCTCCATGATTGGGGAACAGAAGAAAGGCAGTTGCTGGAGGTAGCAGCGATTTTGCATAACTGCGGTATTTATATCAGCCATGCAGCCCATCACAAGCACTCTTATTATTTAATTCGCAATGCAGAATTATTGGGCTTTACGGAATTAGAATTAGAAGTAATTAGCAATATAGCTCGCTATCATCGTAAGAGTAAACCCAAGAAAAAACATCAAGCCTATAGCAACTTGCCTGCCAAGTATCAAAAAATGGTACAGCAGTTGAGTGCTATTTTGCGTTTAGCAGTTGCTTTAGATAGAAGGCAAATCGGGGCAATTTCTGAAGTTCGTTGCGATTGTAATTTAGATAACAAGGTCTTGCAGTTGCAGTTAGTTCCTCGAAAAACTGATGATACTTGTGCTTTGGAGTTGTGGAGTTTGGATTATAAGAAGGAAATTTTTGAAGAGGAATATGGGGTTAAAGTTGTGGCTAATTTGATTGTTTGAGTAAGGGGATATATGGATCCCCCCTTAATCCCCCCTTAATAAGGGGGGCAAAATCTCTGTTTTCTTTTATTCTCTTTTATTAAGGTGAACGATACCCCTAAACCATTTTTAATGGGGACTTTCTAGCCTCCCCCTTTCTTCTTTCCCCAGTGG
>JH611142.1 GCA_000252485.1 Prochloron didemni P4-Papua_New_Guinea
CATTTACAAATAACTCATAAATACTATTATATTTGTAGTATTATTGTATTTAATAAAAATACACCGTGGGATGGCCCTCTGGGCTGTCCCCGAGATTGGTGGTTGGTGGGCAATGCCCACCCTACATATATAGCAATGAACAATGAACAACCAACAACCAACAACCAACAACCAACAACCAACAACCAACAACCAACAACCAACAACCAACAACCAACAACCAGCAACCAATTTAATTTATTTCTAAACTATTAATAATTTTCTTAGCTAGTTTTTCCCCTCCAGCATATTTATCTTCTTCAGCCCTATAAATAATAATATACGCTTTATTATCAATTAAAGTCCAGGTTTGCAGAGTTTTTAAGTGATTATCGTTGTTATCTTTATCTAAAAAAATTACTTTCATGGCATGGCGATCGCCCACCTTCTCCTTGTCATCAGTACTAACGATTTTTCTGGATGGAATCAGAGAGCTTCTTTCGGTAATCTTTGAATTGCTCTTGTAATGCGGGATTAATTTTTATTGCCTGATTATAATCTTGAATCGCTTTTTGGTAGTTTCCTAATCGATAGTGAGTGAAACTCCTGCCCATGTAGGCTTCAGCATCTTGAGGAGCTAAAGTGATCGCCTGGTTAAAATCTTCAATCGCTTCTTGGTACTTTCCTAACTCATAGTGAGTTCCACCCCGGTTGTAGTAGGTTCCAGCAAATTGAGGAGCTAAAGCGATCACCTGGTTAAAATCTTCAATCGCGAATTGGTGATTTCCTAACACACTGTGAGTTAAACCTCGGTTGTAGTAGGTTCCAGCAAATTGAGGAGCTAAAGCGATGGCCTGGTTATAATCTTCTATCGCGAATTGGTACTTTCCTAACTCATAATAAGTAGTACCCCGGTGGTAGTAGGCTTTAGCATCTTGAGGAGCTAAAGCGATCGCCTGATTATAATCTTCTATCGCTTTTTGGTAGTTTCCTAACTCATCGTGAGTTAAACTCCTGCCTATGTAGGCTTGAGCCAATTGAGGATCTAAAGAGATGGCCTGGTTATAATCTTCCATCGCTTTTTGGTAGTTTCCTAACTCATTGTGAGTTAAACTCCTGCCTATGTAGGCTTGAGCCAATTTAGAATCTAAAGCGATCGCCTGGTTAAAATCTTTCATCGCGAATTGGTACTTTCCTAAACCATAGTGAGTAGTACCCCGGTTGTTGTAGGCGTTAGCATATTCAGGATTTAAAGCGATCGCCTGGCTATAATCTTCTACCGCTTCTTGGTACTTTTCTAATAGATTGTGAGTAGCACCCCGGTTGCTGTAGGCTGCAGCATCTTGAGGATTTAAAGCGATCGCCTGGTTATAATCTTCTATCGCTTCTTGATACTTTTCTAATAGATAGTGAGTTAAACCCCGGCTGTGGTGGGCAGTGCCGCACCCTACTTTATCCTCAATTCAATATAATTTTCATTAAGATAAAACATGGTAGCAGCTTTCTAACTGCTACCATGATATAGAAACCTAATAATTTAATAATTTAACTTATCCTTGTCTAATCAGCGTTTCGATTCCTTCTCCAAACAACTATACGACAGTCTTCTAGACGAAAACTTTGGCAAAGTCGAGATTTCTCTAGAAGTACCTGGTGAATCCTTATTCATCGATGTTGTCTTTACTCCCAGCCCTAATCCCAAGGGCGATACGAGTATCTTAGGTTTATTAGGAAGATCCATCCAGCATCGCACGATTTTTGAAACTTATCGCAATCCTCCGGGAATCGATGCCATCAACACCTGCATGTTTAAACGTACCTGGTATTGTTTGGAATTACGTCGCCGAGCCAAGAGAGCCAATCGACCCTTCCAATGGTCCGATGAGCCAAAACTATGGATTGTGACTCCCACTGCCAGCGAACCTCTTCTCAAAGGATTCGGTGCCAAGACCCAAAAAGACTGGCCCAAAGGAGTATATTGGCTGGCAGATCATCTCTATACGGCGATTATTGTGGTTCACAAACTCCCCATCTCTCCAGAAACTCTCTGGTTTCGACTTCTGGGAAAAGGAAGAGTCCAGACTAATGCCATTCAAGAAGTCCTTGCCATGCCCCAAGGGGATGTGTTGCGAAACGATGCGCTAAGATTACTATCGAACTGGAAAATAATTGAGAGAGTATCCACTCAACCGGAACAGACAGACAGGGAGTTTACTATGGCGCTATCACAAGCCTACCTAGAGTGGGAAAAAGAAGTCCAACAACGTAGTAAGCAAGAAGGTATACAAGAAGGTCGCCAAGAAGGTCGCCAAGAAGGTATACAAGAAGGTCGCCAAGAAGGTATACAAGAAGGTCGCCAAGAAGGTATACAAGAAGGTCGCCAAGAAGGTCGCCAAGCAGTAGCTCTGAATATGCTTCGCAGTGGCATGACTGTGGATTCCATCGCCCAGCTGACTGGACTTTCATTACAGCAAATCCAACAGCTAGAGCGAGGTGATGTGAGTTAGGGTTTGCTGTAATTTGCTCTTCAGCTATGCTAGATTAATGGACTTCCACTATCAGCCTTTACGGAAATAGAATTAGAAGTAATTCGTAATATTGCTCGCTATCATCGTAAAAGCAAGCCGAAGAAAAAACACCAAGCTTATAGCAACTTGCCTTCCAAACATCAGGAAATGGTACAGAAGTTGAGTGCTATTTTGCCTTTAGCAGTTGCTTTGGATAGAAGGCAAAGTAGCAAATATTTTCAGATTTGATCTAAAAATAAACCGTGGGATAGCCCTCTGGGCTGTCCGCGAGATTGCTGGTTGGTGGGCAATGCCCACCCTACATATAGCACTTTCATTGTTAATAAACAGTCTTAAACAATAAACCGTGGGATAGCCCTCTGGGCTGTCCGCAAGATTGCTCTGGGCTGTCCCCGAGATTGTTGGTTGGTGGGCAATGCCCACCCTACATATAGACCAACAACCAACAACCAACAACCAACAACCAACAACCAACAACAAATAACAAATAATTGTTGATTATATCCAGCTAAAGATAAACCCTCTTGACTTTAACACGCTTTCCTGCTAACCTAACTTAGGTTGTTTCCCGTTCTAGACAAGAAAAATGGGTTTAAAAATTGTTGAAAGTTTTGATGGGAGTTTCAGTTTAGAAACCAATGCGAAAATCACTCTCTTTAGTTACTTAAATCAAGAAAAGTTTCTCGAGCAAATTAGCTCCCAAGTTGGAGGGAGTAAAGTAGAATTTACCGAGTTGCTCTTCCAACCAATTCCCTACAGCAAGGATACACCTAAAGGCATGGCCCGGGAGTTTGAACCCTATCACAATTCTCCGGATTATGTCATTATTAACGTGCCTCCTAATTTCATGTTCCAGGCTAAAATATTTCAACCCAGCCGTCTTTGTGCTATCTATCGCAAGGTTAAAGAAAATTAATGGCAAACAGTGCAACCGAAATAACTCCTCTAGCTAATTTAGATTATATCCCTTATTTGGACGATTCCGGCGCGATCGCGGAAGATTGGCAGCGAAAAATAGGAGTTTATGCAATTTTTGACCGGGAGAAAGTGCTGCAATTTGTAGGTTATTCTCGAGATGTTTTCGAGAGTCTGAAACAGCATTTGGTGCGGAAACCCCAACAATGCTATTGGTTCAAAGTGCAAATTATTAGCCGTCCCAGTCGCAGTATTTTGGAAGAAATCCGCCAAGTTTGGATTGAGGAAAATAATGCTCTTCCTAGTGGCAATGACGGCAAAGAAGCCCAAGCTCTTTGGACTGAACCTATTGACGCGAAACTAACTATGACCGATGAGGAAAAACAAGAGTACGAAGCAGGAGAAGAATTAAGTCGAATGAAACTACTCAAAAATGTAGCTCGTCGTCTAGAAACAAAGATTAAAGCAGAGTTGAAAACTCGGGGGGTGGAAATGGATATCCGTTTTAATCCGAAAATTAAAGACCAAGGTTTACTGGATTTGAAGTAGCATAGTTGGCGCGATCACCCTCCAAGTCAGAGCAAGATGTAATTGCCCCCTGGAGGGGCGACAAGTAGTTAATAGAGCAAGTAGAAATATGGGGATGATGATTGATACAATAAGAGAGATCGCCACTCAATAATTATCATAGAACATGAGCAAAAATCTGAAAGGAAAAATCGCTTTAGTAACGGGAGCCACCAGAGGCATTGGCAAAGGTATCGCGATTGGACTGGGCGAACAAGGTGCTACAGTGTATATTACCGGGCGAACCCTGGAACCAAAAAACCATCCTCTTGGTGGTAGTTTACCAGAAACCCAAATAGCTGTGGAAACAGCTGGAGGTATTTGTATCCCCGTACAGGTAGATAGTAGGGATGACCAACAAATTAAACAACTATTTGAACGAATAGATAAAGAGCAAAATGGCCAATTAGATATCTTAGTTAACAATGCTTATAGTGGAGTAAAAGCCTTAAAAGATGCTTACGGGAAACCATTTTGGCAGTGCGAACCAACTTTTTGGGATGCTAGCAATAATGTAGGATTGCGCAGTCATTATCTTGCCAGTGTTTACGCTGCCAGAATCATGATTGAACGGAAACAAGGATTGATTTGTACTATTTCCTCATGGGGAGGAATATCTTATATTTTTAGCGTTCCCTATGGCGTGGGAAAATGCGGTTGTGATCGATTAGCTGCCGATATGGCTAAGGAATTAAAAGAATATAATATTACTTCCATTTCTCTTTATCCCGGTATTGTAGGTACGGAGCAATTTACCCTTTTCGCTCAAGAACAAACTGGAAATAATTCAACCACATCTTCTGTATTTGCTGATGGTTATAATTGGGAAACTCCTTTATTAACTGGACGAGTAATTGCTGCTTTAGCTAAAGAGCCTAATTTAATTAAACGGACGGGGAAAGTTCACATTGTCGCAGAAATGGCTAAGAAATATGGACTGGTAGATGAAACAGGAAATCTTCCAGCATCATTACGTTCTTTAAGATTTCTTTTACCCATAGCCCTGCCTTTTTTGCGTAAATATTCTTGGCTGGTTCCCGATTTGAAAGTGCCTTGGTTTATAATGTTGTTAACTCTGCTCGATTCACCGAAAATTGCGGATTAGGATATATAGCAGTTGATAGTTGATAGTGGATAGTTGATAGTTATACAGCTTGCGGAGAGGGTCACCGAACTGCAACCGGTTGGTTGCTCTCACTCAATACTAAACACTTTTATTATAGTAGGGTGGGCATTGCTTTAGGTTATCCAGTGGGTTAGAAACCGGGAATAGTAACCAAAATTTTGGCAATTTACCTTAAAATCATGGAAGAAACCCGGTTTCTTCGCTGAAATAGGTTAAACCTAATCTATGTTTCACCTGTTCCAGTGAAGTACCTCCTTTCTCACGTAAACTAGTTCTCGACTGCTCCAGAATTGCCAAAAATTCAGGATTTTTGCTCAGACTGATATCTTCTAATTCATCTTCTGTTGCTTGAGTTAAATCTAACTGTTTCATACACGGTTGATAAAAACACATTATCTTTAGAGATTATACCATTAATATAACGCTCGCGAACCTAATCTTCCCAAAACCCATCCAGATTACTGTAGGGTGCGTTCGTAACGCACCAGCGATGGCAATTGTAAGAGCCTCTAGGGTTATAATCTTTCAAAGTTTAAGCAGAGAAACCGGTTTTCTTTGAACAATTTAGAAATCGAGCTAAAGATAATAGTAGAAACCCGGTTTCTAACCTACGCGATCGCCTACAAAATTCTTTTTTTAAAGATGGTGCCGGCGTTGTACCCTACTACTACAACTCTAACGCTCAACTTTTTCGAGATATTTTGGCCCTGGGTTTAACACTGGACGCTTTGATTTCTGCTCCCGTTCGCGAAGTGCTGCGACGATCCGCTTAAGATCGTGTCCGTAATAAGCTCTATGCTCCTGACGATGCTTGCGCACTTCTGCAATAATTGGATCTTCAATCACCAGTATTTCCTCCTAGTTCCTCTGGTGAACACATTTGGGGACATGAGTATCCGCGAGATTCCACAACTTTAGCGATTAAGCGCTTTGTTTCGGCATTATTGATATGCTTGAAATTCCATGTTAAAAGATAGTTTACACCTTGCGTCGCTGCAATAGCAATATGAAGAGCATCCTCTTCACTTCCTTTGGGAAGGGCACGTTGCTCTATCAGCATTTTAGCCAATGTAGTTGCTGCATCTGAAACAGACAAGCTGGGAATGTTGACGATCGCATTTGCCCGACGCTCTGCTGCGAAAGGATCTCCACGGCTGAGGAGGTTATCTCTTTCATTGGGTCTTAGTTGACGTTAAATGGCTGCTTGCTATGTATTATACACCACTTTGATTCGATTTTCCGTTTAAGTCCCAACCTTTTTAAAGGAGTTAGAAAAAAGAGAACAAAAATATCTAGTCCGGGTAGCTAAAAATAGGAAAATAATAATCAAAAAAGATTTAGAAGTAAGTCGCGAAATTCGTCTAGATGAATTAGCTAAAGGCTTATCCGAAAAGGATTTAAAGAAGGTTAGGATTGTTAGAGATAAGCCAAAAACTGTTTGGGTAACAACATTTAATGCCAGAG
>JH611143.1 GCA_000252485.1 Prochloron didemni P4-Papua_New_Guinea
TCACGCCTAGAAGGAGAAAGAACTTTTGCTATCGTGATGAATGCAAATTGTTTTGAAGAGGCAACAGATATCGATTATTTTATTACGAATGTTGACCCAAATATAGCTACATGTGATTGGTTTGTAAATACCTATTCTCAAAGAAACTGGATAGAAGTTTTTTATCGGGAAGCTAAGGGTTGGTTAGGGCTAAAGGAATACCAACTGAGAGATAAAAAGAGTTTACTTCGCCATTTTATCTTGGTATTTTGTGCTTATACTTTTATCATTTGGCACAAATTAACTGGTGGGTTACAAAGACGATGAGCAAACAAACCTTTGAATACCTTTCCTGAAGCATTGGAAGCATTTCATACAGCCATGTCTTTCCGTTTTCATAATTGGCTGACCGAAAACATGGACGTTTTTGACGAATTCTAAAGCGAGTTTGGGCTTTATTTGGGCTTAAATTTTGGGTAGAGTCGAGGGAGATGTTACCATCTCACCCCTCTCTGCAGAACCGGACGTGCGACTTTCACCGCATCCGGCTCCCTCACTTACCGTCCTTTCGGTGCTGTTAGTTCATGTTTTTTCAAGCACGTGGTAGGTGCTGATGACATTCCCTATGCAAGGCTATTAGATTTTTAGGTTTCCAGTTATCATGGTTACCATCCACATGGTGTAGTTCAATCTTATCACCTGGCATAAACGCTAGGTTACATTCACCACAAAGGTGTTTTTGCTTCATTAAGGCTTTAGAGGTTGCCCCTTCGTAGAGTTTGCAAGCCCTTTTTGACCAATAGATTAGATTACCATCGTAAGGACTTGCATCGCCTTTGACTGCTACGAATGCGTTAACCTCCCATTTAACTGAAGGCATTGCATCATGGATTAGTTCTGAGGCTTTCCATCTACTAATGGATTTACATTGATTTATCTTCTTCCAAACCCAGTTTCCTAGATGCCATAAGCTGTGATGACCCATATCGCAGTATTTATGGTAATTCCTCCACCCTCGTACCGCTGAACCGCATTTCTGAATGCGAGTCATTATTGGTATGGGCATTTTCATTACCTTCTTGACCCTGTCCTTTAGCTTTTGGTAGTTCTTCTGGGCTGGGCGGCAAATAAACTTACCATTGGATTTCACCTCAAACCTCCACCCTAGAAAGTCAAATCCATCTGTAGCCTTGACTATTCTAGTTTTAGCCTCTTTTACATTCAGACCACGCTGCGATAAAAATTCATCAACCTTCTGTCTGAGCTTAAGAGCGTCATCATCGGGTTTTAGAATAAATACCAAATCATCAGCGTACCTAATACCTCTGACCTTGGGCATTACATCCTCTAACCCATTTAGGGCAATATTTGCTCTTTTTCGGGCTAATAGTGCCGCCTTGAGGTGTACCCTCAATGGACGATGGAGTTTCACCCCTTACACCTGCTTTGATTGCCTTTGCTAGCCCCTTCTTTGCTTCTTTGGGTAGCACCACGCCATCTAAGATAGCTTTGTGGCTGATTCGGTCGAAGCATTTTTCAATGTCAGCTTCGTACACCCGTTTGTTGAAGCCGTTGCAAGAACTATTCAGGTTATTGAATAAGAGTTTTTGGCAGTCGTGCGCTCCGCGTCCGGGTCGGAAACCATAGCTTCTCGCCCCAGCTGTTGCTTCATGACATGGTTCTGCTGCATATTTCAACAGACATTGCCACGCTCTATCAGCGATGGTGGGGATTCCTAAACCTCTAACTCTGCCGTCTGGTTTGGGTATGTTGACCCTTCTGAGAGGAAGGTGATTCCACTTGTCCCAGTTTTTTTGAAGGTTTTGGGCTGTTTCCAGCCTTTCCTTCGTGGTTAAGGCGGTTTTCCCATCTACTCCAGCGGTTTTCTTACCTAGGTTCAACTGAGTGACTTGTCGCACAGCAAGAAATTTTGCAGCCTTGCTTCGCAGTAGTAGCCTTTGTAAACGTTTGACGCGATGAATTTGGCCTAGCTTTTCAGCTTTAAAAATCCCTCGTTGGAGGCGAAATACTTGCCTGCGGAATTTCTTCCAGGGCAAATCTTTCCAGACATCATCGAACGACTTATTTAGACCAACTAATTCTTTGAGAATACTAATTCTCCAAATTAGTTCCATTGGCTAAGGGTATTGTTTTAAACATTCTGATACCTTTGACGGAGATTTTTATTTCGATAAGCTGTGACCAGTTACGGTCATTCCTACCCTGTTCCTTCCGATAAAGGTTTGTTAATCCTTCCACTATAGGTATTCGACCTCCTATAGAGGTTGGAACAGTTTTTACTCGTTCCGAATGAATGATTGTTTTGCGCCGTCAGACTCCATCGCTTCGCCCATTACCTTCCCTAAGAGGGTGTAATTGTCCTTAAAAAAACATTACGGGAATGAACGGTAATCAGGTCAGTCCTAATGGGATTTGTCCTGCCTATGGGTTGGACGCTTTACTGATGGTTCACAAGTGTGTTAGTCTTGTACGCTCCCTATTAGCGTGGAGACCGAGCAGTCCCTACCCAGTCCCTGTTACGCCCTGCTACCAGCTTCGTTTTGGTTAACAACACCTCTACGTGGTCAGATAAGGAGTCAAGCAACCCTCTATGCTGGTGGGACTTGATTTTAAATGCCAATAGGAGATACCCTTATTTTGTTTTTATTACATGGTATTTCCCATTGGCTTTCCTACGTCTTTTTTTATTAGTAGGATTGGAACCCACATCAATCATTCAGTTATCAAGGAAAAGGTTGTTACCTCTTTTCAGGGAATTGTCCGGTTTTTCAAGCCGTTTCCAACTTTAGATTTGACCAGATTTTTAGCCTTTTCCTAGCCTGGAGTTATCTTTGAAAGCTTTTGGGCTTTCGCGGTTTCTTCCAGAACGAGCCGCACTTTAAGTCCCATTATGAATGTCTTTTTCTTGAGATGGTGTTTTCTTTATTTAAGATATGCGGTGCGTTGCGAACGCACCCTACAACTGGCTACAACTGGCTGTTGGGTTTCGTTACCTCAACCCAACCTACGAAAAATAAACTATCAACTATCAACTATCAACTATCAACTATTCCCAATCTTGTAAAACTTTCAAGGTCTTCAAAGTAGAATCGCTGCAACCTTGAATACTAATTTGACTCCCTAAAGCCAGAACTTGCTGAAGATATGCTAAACTAGCAGAAGAAATCACTTCTCCAGGCATCAAAAGAGGTATTCCGGGGGGATAAGGACAAATAATTTCCCCACTAATACGCTCCACAGCGTCTTCTAAGGCTACGGTTTCCGTTCTAGCAAAAAAAGCCTCTCGAGGAGAAACAACTAAGTTAGAGGTAGGAGGAATGGAGAGGGGAGAAAAGGAAAGACTCGGTTTACGGTAATCTCTAGCTAAAATAGTAAACCCTTCGATTAATTGCTCTATGTCTGTAATGGTGTTGCCAAACGTAATAATAAAGGTGAGATTTTGCAGGGTGGGTAATTCTGCCATAACTCCTAGTTTTTGATGGAGAATCTCATCAGCTTCAAATCCACTCAAACCTAGTTTAGTTACGTTTACTGTCAGTCTGGTTTTATCTAAGGCCATACCATCGTATCCCTTACATCTCGCTGGTTCAAACAGAGATAAACCCTCCATGTTACTTAACCCAGTTCTTCCTAACTCTGCAAGGTTTAGTGCTTTCTCCATCAATTCTTCTCCTTGCAGTGCTGCTTGCTGACGAGCTGCATCTAGAGAAGCTAGGAGAATGTAGCTAGGACTGCTGGATTCTATCAGTTTCAGGGCTTTACTAATTAGCTCTGGCTCTATTCTATTGCCCTGGAGATGAAGCATTGATGCTTGAGTCATGGCTCCCAGGACTTTATGGGTGGATTGTACTGCTAAATCTGCACCGAGGGAAAGGGCGGAAGGAGGTAAGTGAGGATGAAAAGCAAAGTGAGCTCCGTGGGCTTCGTCTACTAATAAAGGAATATGGTATCGATGCACCAGTTGGGCGATCGCCTTTAAATCTCCGCAGACTCCCTCGTAGGTAGGATATACTAACAATACTGCTTTGGCATCGGGATGTTGCTCTAAGGCTGCGGCAACTGCAGCAGTGCTGATACTAGAGGCAATATCCCACTGAGAATGGTACTGGGGAGGGAGAAAGATGGGAGTGGCTCCCGAGAGAATCAAACCGGCGATGGCGGATTGATGAACATTGCGGGGCAGAATAATTTTCTCGTTGGCTTTACAGGTGGCCAAAATTGCTGCGATGATGCCGCAAGTGGAACCATTGAACAGAAACCAGGTGGCTGTTGCGCCAAAAGCCGCTGCTGCCAGTTCTTGCGCTTCCTTAATAACCCCTTCCGGAGCAAATAAGTTGTCTAACTCTGGCAACTCTGTTACATCGGCGCGAAATATTTTTTGTCCCAGCAGATTGGTTAGAAGAGGGGATATGCCTGTTCCTCTTTTATGTCCGGGGACGTAGAAAGGGGCGTGAGGTTTGGCGGTGAAAGAAAGGAGTGCATCTACTAGGGGGGTTTTCTCTTGGCAGGAAGACATATGGGGGGCGCACTCTTTGCGGATCTCAGTCGCAGTAAGGTGACCGGCTATGGGTCACCCATTATAGCAGTTTTCAGAGGCGATCGGACGTTTATCTTTTCTTAGATCTAAGCTTAGATCTAATCTTTCTCGTCAGGTGAAATGCGATCGCCAATATCAGTCCAGACTTGACGAAGCATCTCATCTGACATAAACTCCAGATTCTTAATCAATGCCTCACAGAAATCTGCAGAAGACTTGGTAGCCAGTCCTTTAATTATTGCTTCCATTTTCTCCGGAGTTTGAGAGGCGATGGCCTCTCCTACCGCCTCAATTTTATCCTGACTGATATTTCCTAAATTCCCAAGAAATTGATCAAAAATATCTTGCTGTTTTTTGCTTGATATTTTTGAGCTAGTTGGTGTTGAATTTTGAGGAAAATTATAGCTCTGTTGACTCGGGGTATTTGTTTTATTTGTCAGATACTGAGCCGACTTTTCTGCTACTTTTTGGTTGTCTAGTTTATTGCCTTGATTTGCCCTGTTTTCTGCTGCTATTTGACTGCTTTTGCCAATTTTAGAAACGTTCATGGTGCTTTGAGTACCATGCTTAGTAATATAAGTTCTAACATCGCTTGGTTCGATGTTAGCTTCTTTTTTCAACTTGCGAACAAAACTTTCTGCTACACCGCAAGCTTTAGCAATAGCAACATTAGTCCATTTACTCCATTCCGGATCTTCTAAAAGAGTTTTTACTGCTCGTCTTTTATCGGCGTTAGTTCGTCGCAGTCCGTGTTTGGCATTAGCACCAACAGAATAAAGAATTGCATCTCGTTGCTGTCCCTGTCTAATTTTCGCTGAAATCTCCGTTAAACCGATAGACTCAGCAGCTAGAATACGATGGTAACCATCTGCTAACCAGTAATCAGTATCGTCAAAAAACACCAATACTGGGGGAAATATGTCCCCTTGTGCCATATCTTGCGCATATTCTTTGACTACACTAGAATCAATTTTGTTTCGCGGCTGAGTTTTACCATCCCTACGAATAGATGTAATAAGAAGCTTATCATTACTCTGAGTTGGATTTATTTTAGAACTAAAACTTGATTGTTTTTCCGGCTGTTGCTCTTGATTCATAATTATTGCTTGAAAAGACTTAATTCTACTTCTAATCAACGGATTGAGATTGTATGTGAATTGCTGACTTTGCTTTTTCTAGTTATAATATTAAAGTGACCAAAAAATTGCAACCTCAGCATTTTTTCCTTCCTCTTTCAGCACAACTTCGCTCGAAGTTAGTAGGTTAAATGATTGTGATTATAGTCTGGTATCATATCATGTTTATAACTCCATGTGATATCTAGAGTGGGTAATGAGGGATCTTGGGGCGATCCACAGCGATTGGAATCGCACGAACCTATCTATAAGATGGACCATACCGTTCAAAATTGTCAATATATAAAAGTTGATAAAAATTGGTATCTTTTTGTTTGAGGATCTGTATATCTTATTAATGCAATAATATATTTTCATTTAAGTGCGTCTTCCCCAAGATTGCCTCTATTGCTATAAAAAAGTAGGGTGGGCATGGCCCACCTCTAGCTCTGCGCTCCTTAATCAGATGCCAAATACTTAAGACCCATTCCGGGTTTCCATAGCTTCAATCAGTAGTTTTTGGCGGTTCGAATGCCGGTAAGTCAATTTCAGCTCTGGACTTGCGTTTTTTACCAGTTCCCAATCCATTAATTATTGGCGCAGGCCAGTTACTCCCTGAAGATATCTTTTCTGGACTTTTGCTATTATTTACCTCTAAAAGTATTTCTTCCACCAACTTGGTCTGTTCCCAGGCATCTATATCGGTATTTGTTTGTGGTTCTGCTTTTGGTTCACAAGAGTTAGAATGCTTCTCTAGGGTCTCCCCGTCATCTTCAGTGCTGGAGTCAGCTAACGGATCTAGTTCACTTGACCAGGGTTGAATAGGTTGAACTTTCGGAATTGGAGAATTGGAGGAAATGGTAATGTTAGGTAAGGGAACTGGCTCTGTTTTGCCAGAGTCTTTCCCTTCAGAAATGTAGCCAGGAACTTGCAAACACCGATCTAATGCAGCCTTAAATTGCAAGGAGTGACGTTGTTGCCGCGTTAGACGAGCTTTTAATTCTCGCTCCTGTCTTTCTAATTGCAAGATTCTTTCTGCTTTCTCTTGTTCCGACTCTTGAATTCGAGAACATTGTCGCTGTAATTGGCTCACCAATTCTTGACTGGCTTTTAGTTCCTGAGAAAGACTATCTAGGTTGTTTTGCTGACGGCGGATAACTTCCCGATCGCTTTCTATTTCCTTGAGCAACCGGCTGGTTTCTTCTTGACTAAGATTGAATTCTTCTTTTTGTTTGCTAATTAACAGTTCCTTAGTTCGAGATTGTATTATTTGTGACTGCAATTGTTCCTGAGTTGCAGCTAATTCTTGTTCTAAGCCTGCTATAGTTTCCGTGAGGTACTTATTTTGCTGGTGCAGTTTCTGAGCTGCCCTAAACCAATCTTTCACGAATTCTAAGGACTCTGGGATTGCTTCTTGTTGTTCTAGAATTGTTTCTTTTTCCTCTAAAATTCCTTCTTCTTCTGTTTTTAAAGCTCCTTGCTTGATGGAAGGGTTTATTTTTATTACTTCTGTTAACGGCTCTTCTGTAGAGCTATTGTTCAATAATTCTTCACTTGGCTGGTTTGGAACAAAGTTTTCTGTGGTTGGATCTTGCATCTATATTTAGACCTGTTGTAAATGTTAGCTCTTAAGGGATTTAAACCTCTTTTTTTTAGATCTATGGTGGTGGACGATGTCCACCCTACGAGGGGTATTATGTAGGGTGGGCATTGCCCACCGAACAACTTGGCTGTTTTGGAATCAGGTTGTTTGTTCTTGTATTTTTCATCTTTTATTCAGACCTCTTGTAACTGTTAGCTTTTCAGGGATTTAAACCTCTTTTTAGATCTATGGTGGTGGACGATGTCCACCCTACAATCAGCTTAAAAGATTCTCTTCTCTATATCACATTGGTTGCTAATTTAGCTTTAAATTAAAACTTTTCTTAATAATTGTTCATGAGTTAAAGCTTTTTCTACTAAAGATTGAATGAAACTATTGCTCAAAGGTTGGCTGTTAAAGTATTGTTCTAACCAAACTTGACTAATTAAATTGGGTTCATCTGGCAGTTGTTCTAATTCAATCCCCGGCAATTTCAATTCCTTCATTAGTTGACTTACCTTGGGGTCATAGCTAATAGCAAAACAGGAAGAACCCCCTGCAGCAGCCATGATTAAACTGTGATACCGCATGCCAATGGTCATTTTTACCCCCTCAAATAATCCTTTCAGTTCTCGGGGATTTTCTAAGGCAATAACTCGCACAACACCGGGAAGTTTATGGGCAAGAAAATCGGCGATCGCCCTATCTTTAGCTGGTTGAAATGGGATTAATAAAATACAAGCTTCCGTAGCTTTTTGCAAGTCAATTAAAGCTTGAGTTAAAATATCCAAACGTTGTGGAGTTAAAGAGGGATGCTGGCGTAAATTAACTGCTATTCTCGGTGTAGGTAAGTCCGAAAGAACACTAACAGATTTTGCTTCTAAGGCCCAAACTGGGTCAGGAGCGATAATAGGGTTTATCTGCCAATCTTCTACTAATTTAGCGGAGGCATTATCCCTAACGCTCACCGCAGTACAATTGAGCAATACGTTCCTAGTCATCCAGCGGCTGAAGGGATGGCGCAAAGGCCCTATTCCTTGGGCCCAAGCAATAGTTTTCAAGCCCTTTTGTTGAGCTAAGGCCATTAAACCAGCGTAGTACACTGGACTGGCGAGACTAGTAACATCTTGCATCAAACTGCCACCACCCCAAATAAAACAATGGGACTGACTGAGGGCTTGTAAGATAGAAAAGGCAGAACGGTGGGGACAGGTTTCCACTCCATAGCGCTGTCTAGTTTCTTGAGGCTTGGCAGAAAGCACTATGGGTCTCACCTGCTCTGGTAACATTTGTAAGAGGGTCTGCAGTAAAGCTTCATCTCCTCCATTACCTTGGCCGTAATATCCGCAAATAACTGCTCCAATCTTGTTCATTCATTAATGCTATACAATAAGAATAGATCTAGGAATATAGCAATATTAGAGGGTGTATTTGCAACTCTTAATTGTTTATTGCTCATTGTTCATTGTCATAGGTTAACTAACTTCGATGCTGCAGAGTTGGTCGAATATAGAAGCGATCGCCCCTATTATCACCAACAGCCAAGTTGGCAAACTCTTACTCAACGCTCTTTACATTCATTATACTGCTCTAGAAGCGCTTCACCCTTTGCTGCAAAATTACGAACGGGATGCCAGAACCTTGACTAAGGAAACGAAAGGAGCAACTCTGGTAAAATTTAGCATCGATAAACCG
>JH611144.1 GCA_000252485.1 Prochloron didemni P4-Papua_New_Guinea
TCTATCGATAGAGTAGTGATTCAGGTTATTATATTAGGTGGGTTGCTCAAATCGCTTAATTTCACCACAGGCGATATAAGACTTCCCTTTGGGTCCGATTTTGACTTCATCCACCACGTACAGCATTGCTTCTTCTCGGATCGAACGTGGAAATCGCATATTCCAATCAGGCTCGTAGCCATCGGACACCACTCGCGCCCGCAACTTTTTGCCATCTTTGACGCATTGTACTAGCACCCCATCTCCTACTGTATCAGTTGTGGGAAGATCGGCAGCACTGGCCGGACCTTTGGAGGCTTTGGCAGTGGAAGTGGTGGCACTGGGAGATCGCCGTGACACCTCAAAACTATCCACTTCTCCAGGTTTTGCAAAGCGGGTAATCTTGCCTTTAACCTGGTAAAAGGTGCCGTTGCTGGAAAGTTTTAATTCTTCTACTACATAGCGAGCCCCCTCAGCTCGAATACCTCTGGGAAACTGCACGTTCTTGCTGCCATCGTAGCCCTCAGAAAGTACCTTAATCCGCAATTTTCCTTTTTCCCGAACGCAGTGCAGCTCCACTCCACTGCCCACTTCATTGACCACGGGCATGGCATAGATTTCATCCCCTGCTGTAACCCCCCGTCCCACCAAATCGCCACGGTTGCGGCTCAAGGTTTGATAAGTCTGATCCCGCAGTTCCTTGCGTCCAGCATTGCCTAAAGCTCTTTGAGCGATGCGATCGCCAAAATATTCCAATTGATCTATTTCTTCAGCAATTTCAAAATTCTCGTCCAGTCCCCGATCGCGCAACTGTTGAACCAGATTTCGCAAGGTACTTTCGCCTTCCGAGTGTTGTCCTTGTTCGGCTAGATTCAGGGCTGTTTCTTTGGCCTTGGCAATGATGAGGCGACTAATTTCTAGGATGATGTCACTAGAGGAGGCTAAAGCTGATTCTTCCACCGTGCCAATTTTGGCCACTACATCCACCGTGCCGGAGACCGTTTCCATCGCCTTGTTCTGCGCCACATCGGCACTGTAATGGACTTTCAGCACCGGCAAATCCCCCACAGCAGCCCCAGGGAGGTTCAAGCTCAACCCTAACAGCTTATCTTCCCCTTCGTAGAGTTCCCCCAAACCGATAACCGACTGTCCGGCTGAGTTCTGACTGACCAGCGCCAAACTTAAGGTGTCTATCAACTCCACCCCTGGTGCCAATTCTAGAGTGGTGACTAGGTTTTGCCCTACTACCGCTCTCAAACTATCCAGCTCAATGCTAAACACTTCCGTAGCTTCGTCTATGCTCTGGATGAAGTAGAAATTACCTCTGGCAGCTCTAGCCATGCCGATCAACAAATCTTCATTGAATCCCTGACCAAAACCCAGAGTGGTTGTTATAATGCCTTCCTCTGCCTTTTTGCCTGCGGTGGTGGTCAGTACTGTGGGATCGCTGATACCTACGTTAGCAAGACCATCGGTGAGCAGCAGCACCCGATTGATTTTTTGCGAGTCCAGTTGCCCCTTCACGTATTCGCAGCCTTTGAGCCATCCCCCGGATAGGTTAGTGAGACCACCCGCTCGAATTCGACGGATGGCATTTTTCAGGGCAGTCTTATCTGTCACAGCTTGAGGAGGGATTATGGTGTCCACCTGATCGTCATACACCACCAAGGAGAAGGTGTCGCTGGGTTCCAGTCGATCCACTACCGACTCAGCAGCAAGGAGTGCATAGCGCAAGGGGGCACCAGCCATGGAACCGGAGCGATCAATCACTAAAGAAAGATTGAGATCTCGCCGTGGCATTTGAGGTAGGTCAACCTGAAATCGGAGGAGCAGATTAGTTTTTAATGCTGCGATCGCAGGGAGGATGGCCTGATCGAAGTCATAACTGGTCTTAAGCATGGTATTTCCTAGACGAAGGTTTTCAGCGTTGCGTCTCTGTGGGATGATTTAGATGTATGCCCAAATTTTTTTCCTTATTTATCTTTCAGCTTCTGGAAATTTAACTATCATCCCACAATTGTGCAACGCCAAATTTGTTCTTGAAAATATTACTCCTGTTCCAAACGACGAATTCTTTGTTCGTGGTCATCAGTAATGCGATTTCCCATCTCAGCATTAATTACCAATTTTTCTGCAATTCTCGTCAAACCTTGAATTTGTTGTGAGATTTCAGCTCGTTCTTGCGAGGCTTGCGCTAGTTCCGACTGACGACGCAAATCGCTCTCTTGCAATTCCCGCTGAATGGCCAACAACATGTTTATCTCTTGTTTTACCTTTTCATGAAACTGCTCGTCTCGTTGGCGTAATAGCTCCTGTTGTTGGCTGAATTTCTCCTGTTGTTGGCGTAATTGCTCCTGTCGTTCGCTTAATTGCTCGTGTTGTTGGCTGAATTTCTCCTGTTGTTGGCTTAATTGCTCGTGTTGTTGGCTGAATTGCTCCTGTCGTTCGCTTAATTGCTCTAATTTTGACTGAAGACGCAGATCGCTCTCTTGTAATTGGAGCTGACGAGCCAGAAACAAGTTCACCTCTTGTTCCATCTTCTCTTCAAATTGCTGCTGCCGTTCGCTGGACTGTTGTTGGGATTCCAGCATTCCTTCTACGATCGTCTGCATTTGGGAGAAAGTCATCATTGTCTATTTGTCCTTACTTGCTCGATATTAAGACTATAACATCGTTCCGAACGAAAAGGTTATTTATAGCACTCAGCATTTAGGTTAGGACACTGAAACCTAGTCATAGCGGTCTTTATGAATTTTGAATTTTGAAGAAAGAATTTTGAATTGCGCGTAGCGCTATATTTTTCCTGCATCGTTGATTTGCCTGCATACTGCCCAACACCGATTTTCCCCCGGCTTTAGCGGCCAATCCAGCAAAACCTAACTCCGCACCTTCATCTCCAATAAATGTTTGCTCAATTCTTGTTTAACAGTTCTATTCTAGAAGAGTGAGGGAATGATATCATCGATTTTGGCTACAGTTGTTTTTATTTCCTAAATCAGGTTTGAACAGTTCTATTATAGAGTATAAATTCAAAATTATTTGATTATGAGTTTAAATCCAACAGTTGAAGAAATTAAAGAAATGATTTTACGGCTACCCCGACAGGAATTGGTAGTACTAATAAAAGATATTGAAGAAAGATTAGAAACCCTGGATCTGATGCAACTAGCAGAAACAGGATTTCCAGAATGGAACGATCCAGAGGAAGATATAGCAGTTGACAGTTGATAGTGGACAGTTGATAGTTATACAGCTTGCGGTGCAGTTCGACTCCGCGGTCAGCGAGCGTAGTCGAACTGCAACCTGTATAAATGCTTTCACTCAGTACTTAACACGTTCATAGGCCCGTATATAATGTACATATTGGTGCGATTCGAGGTCTCATGGGCGAGTGGGAGAAATCCCCAGACGTGAGTTATGGTCTGTCGGACACCGAAGGAGCGTCTCTGGCAACAGGGGGGTTTCACAGCTAGAGGTTCAAGTGACAAGTCAGAGGTAGTTCAAACTTAAACTTGAAGCGAGTCCGAAGACGGGTATGGTTAGCGAACAGCGAATTCAGTAGTGGGGTTCGTAAAC
>JH611145.1 GCA_000252485.1 Prochloron didemni P4-Papua_New_Guinea
CTGCGGTTTTTTTACATCTAATTCTAAATAGTAACAAATATAAATAAATTGTAGGTTGGGTTGCCTCAACCAAACCCAACATTATAGGCTCCCCCCTTTTGAAGGGGGGCTGGGGGGGATCCAACCTTAGAGCTGCTTGTACTAACTCCTTACAAACAGAAACAAACAGCTGGAAATAGTAGCAAATATAAATAAATTGTAGAAACCCAACATTAACTAATCTACTGTTAGGTTTTGCTATTGCTCTGCCCTCAGCCAAGAAACCCGGTTTCTTCCATGATTTTAGCAATTAATGCCCAAATTTTGACTCTTATTCCCGGGTTTCTCAACCCACGGGATAAAAAGCGTATTTACAACTCTTTCCTAATGATTTTTAGTTAATTTTTCCCTCTTGCCTCTTGCCTCTCGCCTTTTCTTTGCTCCCTACTCCACTCTAGAATTAGAAAAGCAAGCTTTAATCCCATACCCACATAAGGATGAATCAACATTCCTAATAGGGTTGGAAGAATTACCTTAGCCAGTTGTTCCACTTTGCGAGCTTCTACTTTCAAAGATAACATGATTTTCTCCTTTTGGCTTCAAGTTTCTTTTTCTCCACCATATTGAGAAAACAAAATTGTTGTAAACCCTTTAAAAATAGTAATTTATTTATATCTCTCTTCCTTCTCTCTTCCTTCTCTCTCCGCGTCCTCTGCGTCTCTGCGGTTTTTTTATATCTAATTCTAAATAGTAACAAATATAAATAAATTGTAGGTTGGGTTTGAGCAACGAAACCCAACATTATAGGCTCCCCCC
>JH611146.1 GCA_000252485.1 Prochloron didemni P4-Papua_New_Guinea
GGTTTCTTGGCTGAAATAATTAATATTATCAACAATCACTTTCTGAAACATCCCAGGGGTTAGAAACCGGGTTTCTTTGATCAATCTAGGTATAGAGTCTAAAATTATGATAGAAACCCGGCGAATTGGCTGAAATAATTAATATTATCAACAATCACTTTCTGAAACATCCCAGGGGTTAGAAACCGGGTTTCTTCGATCAATCTAGGTATGGAGTCTAAAATAATGGTAGAAACCCGGCGAATTGGGTGTGGTCAAAAACAGTTGAGAATTTTATCTTCTCAATAGTAGCGGCTTACTCTAAGGCAGCCCAGAGGGCTACCCCACGATTGACTTTCTACATATTCAGACACAAACAACTACTTTTGACCACACCCGGTACACTGGGAGGCAAGAAACTGTTGAAAGAACAATTGTTTCCTGGTGGATTGTTCAATATATTGTTTCCTTTCTTGCTCATTGTTCTTACCTCCCAATAAAATTGGCCAAAGCCAAAAGATTTGGTGTTGGGTTTCGCTATCGCTTAACCCAACCTACAATTGCTATCCACTATCAACTATCCACTATCAACTATCCACTATCAACTATCCACTATCCACTATCAACTATCCACTATCAACTATCCACTATCCACTATTCTTTCTTGAAGTTTTTCAACAACCAGGTAAGATTAATACCCGTAATCAACCCGATTACAGCTCCACTAGCTAAAAATATAATTAGTCTATTACCATCCATATTTGCAAGGCCAGCAATAAGCAAAACCTGTGCTAAAATCCAACTAATTATATTGGCAATTATCCAGCCAGTAGCTTTTTTCAAGAACTTGATTAAAACAACCTTTTGGGCAATACCAAGAAAAATTCCTGGTATTGCTACGCTCAAAACAAAAGCAGTATACTCACTTTTTAGGCTTACCAAACCAACTAGGAAACCGCCTAAAGTTCCACCTACGCTGCTGACTGGTAGCCACAAAACCGGTTGTTTAACTTGCCCAATCAAAGCAAGTGTTTGGCCAAAACCAATTGAAATTCCAATTATAAAACTTATTACGGTAAATAATATTAGAGTGGTTAAATCACCATGACTACCCGATGCTCCTAAGCCAAGAAGAAAAGTAACTCCCAGAATAAACGGACTTCCTAAGGCACAACCTATAGCAGTTGCTACTGTCCATCTCAGTAGAAAAAGCCATTCCTTTCTCCTAAATCCCATATACTTGCTCATTGTTCTTACCTCCTTATAAAATTGGCCAAAGCCAAAAGATTTGGTGTTGGGTTTCGCTATCGCTTAACCCAACCTACAATTGCTATCAACTATCCACTATCAACTATCCACTATCCACTATCAACTATCCACTATCCACTACTATTCTTTCTTGAAGTTTTTCAACAACCAGGTAAGATTAATACCCGTAATCAACCCTATTACAGCTACACTAGCGAAAATTATAATTAGGTCAATAAATAGGTCGAATGACAACCCATCTTCGATTCTGTTTAATATTCTATAAAGGTCCATATTTCCAAAGATAGGAATAATAAGCAAAACCTGTGCTAAAGCCCAACTAATTATATTGGCAATTATCCAGCCAGTAGCTTTTTTCAAGAACTTCATTAAAACAAACTTTTGGGCAATACCAAGAAAAATTCCTGGCATAGCTACGCTCAAAATAAAAGCAAGCCCTAAGCTTTTTAGGCTTACCAAACCAACTATGAAACCGCCTAAAGTTCCACCGAAGATGCTGATTGGTAGCCACAAAATCGGTTTTTTAACTTGCCCAATCAAAGCAAGTGTTTGGCCAAAACCAATTGAAATTCCAAATATCAAACCTATTAAGGTAAATACTATTTTGTCATATAAATTACCAGGCAAACCACTGTCCACCATTCCAAACCCCATAATAAACATACCTGCCATAATAAACGGACTTACTAAGGTAAAACCCATAGCAGTTGCTACCGTCCATCTCACTAAAAAAACCATTCATTCTT
>JH611147.1 GCA_000252485.1 Prochloron didemni P4-Papua_New_Guinea
ATCTGGCCATTGCCAAGTTCCTGCTTCTAGCACAAGATAGGAGAAGCTTTCCCAAGTGTGCCAACCGTCCAGATTGCTAGGTTCCTGAATAAAGGCAGTAAAGCCATCAGCAGTTACGGACTCAATGCGAACTGTAGCGGTATGACTACCGTTGTAGGAAAGAGGCCCCGCTATAACGACTGGGTTGGAATAGGTTTGGCTGAAGTTAATAGTTTGACTGAGATGGTTAAAGTCCGTAACGGTGCCAACTTCACCGATAACAACTGGGTCAACTTCTTCCACTGTCAGGAGAGAAAAAGTCCCAGTGGCAGTGCGGACTCATTATCTGTGGCAATAATAGCAATACTGAGAGTACCCACATCGGACTGAGTGGGAATGCCGCTGAGGGTGCGAGTATCCTCAGCAAAACTGAGCCATGCTGGTAAGGCACTACCATCCTCTAAAGTAGCTTCGTAGGTCAAACTGTCCTCTAAATCAGCATCTGAGAAGGTGTCTTCCGGGAAAGTATAGCTAAAAGCAGCATCTTCTAGAGCGACTTGGTCAGAGATAGGATTAATC
>JH611148.1 GCA_000252485.1 Prochloron didemni P4-Papua_New_Guinea
AGTTAATCCTATCTCTGACCAAGTCGCTCTAGAAAATACTGCTTTTAGCTATACTTTCCCGGACGACACCTTCTCAGATGCTGATTTAGAGGACAGTTTGACCTACGAAGCTACTTTAGAGGATGGTAGTGCCTTACCAGCATGGCTCAGTTTTGCTGAGGATACTCGCACCCTCAGCGGCATTCCCACTCAGTCCGATGTGGGTACTCTCAGTATTGCTATTATTGCCACCGATAATGAGTCCGCTACTGCCACTGGGACTTTTTCTCTCCTGACAGTGGAAGAAGTTGACCCGGTTGTTATCGGTGAAGTTGGCACCGTTACGGACTTTAACCATCTCAGTCAAACTATTAACTTCAGCCAAACCTATTCCAACCCAGTAGTTATAGCTGGACCTCTTTCGTTTAATGGTGGTCATACCGCTACAGTTCGCATTGAGTCCGTAACTGCTGATGGCTTTACTGCTTTTATTCAGGAACCAAGCAATCTGGACGGTTGGCACACTTGGGAAAGCTTCTCCTATCTTGTGCTAGAAGCAGGAACTTGGCAATGGCCAGATGGGACTTTGCTAGAAGTGGGAACTATTGATACTAATGCTACTGTAAGACACAATTGGGAAACTATAGACTTTGATGGGGACTTTGAGGAAACCCCAGCTATTTTCAGTTATGTACAGTCCTATCATGGTGGTGACTTCGT
>JH611149.1 GCA_000252485.1 Prochloron didemni P4-Papua_New_Guinea
CTAATTCCCCTTCTTTCTAATTCCCCTTCTTTCTAATTCCCCTCCTTTCTAATTCCCCTCCTTTCTAATTCCCCTCCTGGGAGGGGTTAGGGGTGGGTTAGTGACGCACCGAAATTCAAGCCAAGTATTTGATTTAAACAACAAAAAAGGAGAAAAAATGTCAGACTTAACCGCAATCAAAAACAATGAAATCCTCAAACCATTCTTCGATCGCAACCCCGAATTCGACCTCAAAACCTGCAACTTTTTCGATAAAGACGCTGTGACGGCATTAAATTGGGAAGGTTTAGAGCAGGAGCAAATTAGCGATCGCCTCAAATAATGACAACCATTAAAATCTCAGTTCACCTCGAATTTTTATCCCTCTAATTCCCCTTCTTTCTAATTCCCCTCCTTTCTAATTCCCCTTCTTTCTAATTCCCCTCCTTTCTAATTCCCCTTCTTTCTAATTCCCCTCCTTTCTAATTCCCCTTCTTTCTAATTCCCCTCCTTTCTAATTCCCCTCCTTTCTAATTCCCCTTCTTTCTAATTCCCCTCCTGGGAGGGTTAGGGGTGGGTTAGTGTGATCGCATATCTTGTAGGGTGCGTTAACAATAGTGTAACGCACCTAAATTCAACCCAACCCCCCAACTTAAAACCCAAAAAAAGAGGCAAAAATGTCAGACTTAACCGCAATCAAAAACAATGAAATCCTCAAACCATTCTTCGATCGCAACTCCGAATTCGACCTCAACACCTTCAACTTTTTCGATAAAGATGCTGTGACGGCATTAAATTGGGAAGGTTTAGAGCAAGAGCAAATTAGCGATCGCCTCAAATAATGACAACCATTAAAATCTCAGTTCACCTCGAATTTTTATCCCTCTAATTCCCCTTCTTTCTAATTCCCCTCC
>JH611150.1 GCA_000252485.1 Prochloron didemni P4-Papua_New_Guinea
TTTCTAATTCCCCTTCTTTCTAATTCCCCTCCTTTCTAATTCCCCTTCTTTCTAATTCCCCTCCTTTCTAATTCCCCTTCTTTCTAATTCCCCTCCTGGGAGGGGTTAGGGGTGGGTTAGTGACGCACCGAAATTCAAGCCAAGTATTTGATTTAAACAACAAAAAAGGAGAAAAAATGTCAGACTTAACTGCAATTAAAAGCAATGAAATTCTCAAACCATTCTTCGATCGCAACTCCGAATTCGACCTAAAAACCTTCAACTTCTTCGATAGAGATGCTGTGACGGCATTAAATTGGGAAGGTTGAGAGCAAGAGCAAATAAGCGATCGCCTCAAACCCATCCAACGACGGTTACGCCTGGGTGTTGATGCTGAAGAGGGCTTTGTGTGAAGGCGATCGCAAGCTAGATTCCGCCTTGGCGATCGCGTCCTTCTCACTCCAGTGAACGACAGTATAAGGCACCGAAACCCAACCAACTACCCGAGTTAAACAAAAAAGTGGGAAAAATGTCAGAACCGATGAGAATCAACAGCGAATTGCTAACGTCCTTCTACGAGCAAAATCCCAATTTTGATATTCTTAACTTTGATTTTTACGACCAAGAAGCAATATCTAAATTGAACCTGCTGGAGGGCGATCACTTGAATAGGGGAGAACCCATCTCTGAGGCTAAGACAAACTGACAACACTGGGCTTATCTGGATGGGAGCAAGACGTAAGTAAATGGCTTCAAAAAAAATAGCATCATGTAGCAAACTTTTTCTTGGGTTATCTAATAATTGTCAATAAATTAGAATTATTGACAATTATTAGGGTTTGCTTAATAATCAGGAAATCCTTGCATTAAACTAAGCGATCGCTCGGTAAAATTGGTAACCTTTGAGACAAAACTATTATGAAAGCAAGCTGTGTGGCCTCTCGCTTTGCTCCAGAGACTTATTCAGCAAGCCCTAATTAAGAGGATTCAAACGATACCAATCAATAGTATTTTTCAATCCTTGTTTGAACTCCATTTCCGCAGTAAAGCCAAACTTCTCTTTCGCTAGGGTAGTATCCAAACAGCGACGGGGTTGACCGTTGGGTTTATCAGTTTGCCAAACAATTTCTCCTTCAAATTCCATTAATTGGCAAATTAATTCCACCAAATCCTTAATGGAAATTTCGTAATTAGTTCCCAAATTAACTGGTTCTGGCTCATGGTATTTTTGGGTCCCCATCACTATACCTCGCGCCGCATCGGTAGAGTAGAGAAACTCCCTGGTAGGACTGCCATCGCCCCACACAAACAACTGCTTCTCTCCTTTTTGCTGCGCTTGGTGAACCTTATAAATCAAGGCGGGAATAACGTGGGAACTGCTGGGGTTAAAATTATCTTCTGGACCGTATAAATTCACTGGCAGTAGGAATATACCGTTAAAGCCATATTCCTGGCGATAAGACTGCAATTGAACCAAGAGAGCCTTTTTAGCAATGCCGTAGGGAGCGTTGATTTCCTCCGGGTAACCGTTCCAAAGGTCTTCCTCTTTAAACGGCACGGGAGTAAACTTGGGATAAGCGCAGATAGTACCCACGCAAACAAATTTTTCTACCCCAGCTTCATAAGCAGCGTGAATCAGTTGGCTCCCCATCATCAGGTTATCGTAGTAGAGTTGGGCCGGTTTCTCCCGATTGAGACCGATACCCCCTACGTGAGCGGCTAAGTGAAGGATAATATGCTGGCCTGTTGCCGCTTTTTGGCAATTGTCTAAGCTGCGCAAATCGCAATCTCGCGATCGCGGCACTGTAAGATTCTCTTCTTTCGCACCAGCAACCAGAAGTTGGGCCACCACTTGGCGACCGAGAAATCCAGCTCCACCGGTCACCAAAATTTTTTTCTCACTCAAATCCAGCATTGTTCTTTTTTCCCTCAATCTTTCCCTCAATCCACAATTGTTGCTAGATTGCGAATATAAGCGCTATTATCCGATAGTTCTTTGGGAGCTTTCCCATTAGGAGAGGTCAAACCCAGAGCTGCCAAATCCGCTTCTACCATTAGTTCTACTAACTGAGGGAATGTGATAGAAGGCTCCCAACCCAGTTTTTCTTTAGCTTTACTGGGGTCGCCAATGAGTAAATCCACCTCAGCTGGGCGAAGATAGCGCTGGTCAAATTTAACGTAGTCTTGCCAATTTAAATTAACGTAACCAAAAGCCAGCTGGAGAAATTCTCGCACCGAGTGAGTTTCTCCCGTAGCCACTAAGAAATCATCTGGTTCTTCTTGCTGCAGCATCAGCCACATGGCTCGAACGTAGTCCTTGGCGTAACCCCAATCCCTTTTCGCATCTAGATTGCCCAAAAATAGTTTGTCCTGTTTTCCGGCCAAGATAGCCGCGATCGCCCTGGTTATCTTTCTCGTGACAAAAGTTTCTCCTCGACGAGGCGATTCGTGGTTAAATAAAATCCCGTTGGAGGCAAACAGGCTGTAGGATTCTCGATAGTTAATAGTTTGCCAGTGAGCGTAAACCTTGGCACAAGCATAAGGACTGCGAGGATAAAAAGGAGTGGTTATTTTCTGGGGAATTTCTTGTACTTTGCCAAACATTTCTGAGGAACCAGCTTGGTAAAAGCGCACTTGAATCCCGGTGCGCTTTTGATAATCGCGAATCGCTTCCAGCAACCGCAAGGTTCCTAAGGCTACCGAGTCCACCGTATATTCTGGGGCATCAAAACTTACTCTGACATGGGATTGAGCCCCCAAGTTATAAATTTCTACCGGCTGGACTTCTTCCAAAATCCTTCGCAGGGTCGTACCGTCAGTTAAATCCCCATAGTGGAGAAATAAACGGGCTTGGGGATTGTGAAAATCTTGATAGAGATGATCGATACGATCTGTGTTAAAAGTAGAAGTACGACGTATGATACCGTGAACTATATAGCCTTTTTCCAGTAAAAACTCGCTTAAATAGGAACCATCTTGTCCTGTAATACCAGTGATTAAAGCTCGCTTCGCTTGGGTCATGCTCGATCTTTTTCTTTGAATTGGGTATGGATATTACTACAACAATTAGCAACTGGATTCCAGTTTAATCTTGTTTAACGGATTAACCACAGATGAACACAGATGAACACAGATGGTTCGCGATGAATATATATAGTTAATGGTGGGCATTGCCCACCCTACAATTAATAAGCTCCATTATTACGGGGAAACAGAATCACGCCAATTGTTTTCACAATCAACCAAAAATCTAGCACCCCGTTGTGATTGTTGACGTAGTAAACATCCATCTTTATCCTTTTGGGATAAGGGATATCATTGCGACCGGAGACTTGCCACAAACCAGTAATACCAGGTCTAATAGTTAGTACTTTGTCAATGCGATAACCGTATTTACACAACTCCGAGGGAACTAAAGGTCGAGGACCGACAACGCTCATATCTCCCTTGAAAACATTCCAAAACTGAGGAAATTCGTCTAAACTGGTCCAGCGTAAAAATTTACCAATCCAGGTGATTCTCGGGTCTTTTTTCAGCTTAAAGTTCTCCTGGAATTCTTGACGCATCTCGGGAGAGTTAGCCATGATGGACTGTAACATTTCATCGGCATTGCTCACCATTGTTCTAAACTTAATGCAGCCAAAGTGTCGATAATTTTTTCCCACACGCTGCTGAATGTAAAAAATCGGTCCCGGGGAACTGATGGCAATTAAAACAGCCAACAGAAGATAGACTGGGGAAAAGAAAATCAAAATAAATAAGGAAAACAGAATATCAAATACCCGTTTGGTAGAAATTCCCTCAAAACTCTGCAACGAGGAATCATTATGGCTCGAGGGAGCCCTCGAGGGACCGGCAAGGGAACGCCCACCTCGCTTAATTATCCCTTGTAAAAGTTTGAGGTTGATAAGTTGGCTATTAGCAGTCATCTTACTCCTTCACATCACACCACACAATTGAGATCTTAAAGCGGTTAGAAAAAACCGGATTAGACTCCGGTAATTTTTTGATCACTCCATTGGCTCGAACAGCTGGCAATATAGTCTAAGTAGGTCTTTTGAAAGATATGGGGAGCAAATTTAGTTGCCTGAGTGCGGCAGCTTGCTGGATTAAACCGATGCGCCAATTCTTCAAAAGTTCCCACTGCTTCCACTATAGCTGCTGGTTCTTGAGAGCCAAATAATATACCTGTTCCCATAATAGGGTCTTGACGAATATCTATGACTGTTTCTGATGCACCACCTCCCTGGTAGGCGATGACGGGGGTACCGCAGGCTTGTGCTTCCACTAAAGCAATACCAAAATCTTCACAAGCAGCATAGACGAATGCTTTGGCACTGGCCATATATTGCTCCACTATCTTATTGGGTTGTTGTCCGAGGATTTGCACGTTGGGTTTAGCTAGTTGACGAATTTGCTCTAATTGAGAGCCTGCGCCAATGATTACTAGAGGCAGTTCTAGCTGGTTAAATGCTCGCACGATGGAAGATACTTGTTTATAACTTACCAGTCGGCATACCGTCAGGTAAAAATCCTCTTTTTGCTCCTGCAACGGAAATCTTTCCAGATTCACTGGAGGATAAATAACTTTCGCCTTCCGCCGATAACAGCGCCAGATCCGCCTTGCAGTATGTTGGGAGTTGGCGATGAAGTAATCCACTCGATTGGCGGAAATCACATCCCACTGACGCAGTTGGTGCAACAGCAGCCTGGTTACCATCCCCCTAAGACCTCGGCCTAAAATGCTATTGTTGAGGTAATCGAAGGTTAAATCCCAGGCATAGCGCATGGGGGTATGGCAATAACAAATGTGAAGTTGTTGAGGACTGGTTAAAACTCCCTTGGCAACGGCGTGGGAAGAGGAAAGAATTGTATCGTAATCCCGCAAGTCCAGTTGTTCCATGGCCAGGGGAAGGAGAGGCAAATATTTTTGTACTCCGTTGCGGGCTGCGGGAAAGTGTTGTAAAAAGGTAGTTCCAATGGTTCGTCCGAAGAGATAACTATGGGGATTGACCGATTCAAAGTCAATCAGAGCGTAAAGATCTGCTTCTAGACATTGGAGTATTTCTTTGACTACCAGTTCCGAACCGCCAGTGGCCTTAGGAGTCAACCACTCATGAACCAGAGCATATTTCATATTCTACTGATGAGCGATGGACATCTTTAAATTAGCCCCTCACCCATCTTTAATTGACAATAAAATCAGAATTCGTTGTTTTGTTGTTGATAGCCACTCACCATACTGGGGTCGTTATCTCGCTTCGAGCCTAGTAAATCGAGGCGTTCTACCATGATGACTGGTTTTGAACGAGGAGCGCCAGTACTGCGATCGTTCCAGGTCTCCAACTTTAACGAACCTTGAATTCCAATTAAACTACCCTTACGGACGTAATCGTAAGCAATTTCTGCGGTTCTGTCCCAGATTTTCAATTCAAACCAATCAGGTTCACTATTTTTACTACGACGATTTACTGCTAAGGTAACTCTACACACCTTAGCGCCAGAATCGAAAAATCTAATTTCTGGATCTATACCGGCACGACCGACAAGGTGAACTACGTTTAGATTCATGAGCTTTGTTTAACTGCTTTGATAGTACAAATGTACTGCTATACTGCTTCTAAGTTCTAGTATAACACAATTTTGTTGTTTGTTGTTGGTTGTTGGTTGTTGGTTGTTGGTTATTCGAGGGTTGAAAAAAATTAATTGCTAATTGTTAATTGTTAATTGTTAATTGCTAATTGTTAATTGCTAATTGTTAATTGTTAATTGTTAATTGCTAATTGCTAATTGCTAATTGTTAATTGCTAATTGTTAATTGATAAGAGATAATTAGCAGTACAGAGCAAGTCAGACATGAGGCGATCAGGTTTGAATTGTTGGAGATATGGTTGACAGCGAATGCCACAGGTAAGGGCGATCGCCGGAATTCCCACTTCTTTGGCAGCCAATAAATCCGCTTCCGTATCTCCCACCATACAAGCGGTAGCAATTGCATTTTCCCGGATGGCTTTCTTCAATAACTGAGTTTTAATTCTCGTGTTATTTTCATAGGCTAGATAAGCATCTTGACAGCCATAAATAGCAGTAAATAACCGTTTAAGTCCGTAATTGGCTAAAATCTCATTGACTTGAAACTTACAGCGCAAAGTGACTAAAATGAGTTGAACACCCCGAGAATGGAGCAAAGCTAAAGCCCAATTTACTCCCGGTTGCATTTTATCTTGGGATAATAATTCTGGCTGATTGACAATTTTGCAGACGTTATCTAAGAAGAAATCAATTTGCTTATTTCTCAGTCCCGATCGCATGGCAATTTCGCGATCGCCCACCCGCTCCTGCTTCATTTGCCAAAATTCCTTTTTGTTCAATGGCTGAATAGCTATAAATTCCCCTTTTCCTTGGTAAAATTTTTTGGTTGTCTCTAGAGATATTTGGTAGGTGCTATAATAACGATTGGAAACATCAACTATAGGACCATCGAAATCGCAAAATAAAGTTAACTGAGAGCAGCCAGCTAAATTCTTATCAGCATTCAATTGAGAAGATTGGGAGTTAGAAGCAACAGATAGAATCATTTGATAGTGGATAGTTGATAGTTGACAGTGGATAGTGGAGAGTTATAGAGTTTTTGAGTAGGGTGCGGCACTGCCCACCACAGCTTGCAGAGAGGGTCGTCGAACTGTATCTATCGCCTCCGTCAAAAGCAGTATCAATAGTCTCCTGACGGACGGCAGTTACAATATAGATAGGACTTACGCAGAAACCGGGTTTCTGAACTAAAAATCTGGATTTTGCTGTTTTATCCTGGCGAGAAACCCGGTTTCTAGGTTGGTCTCCTGACGGACTGCAGTTACAATATAGAGTTTGATACTCTAGCAATAGATTGCTTATTGCCCATGGGCGGTGGTATTAGCCAAATGCAACGTTTATTTACGTTTATTTACTTTTCTTTACTGTAACACTTCAAAGCTATTCTAACTCAAGAATCTGCCCCTAATATTAGATACTTTACAAAAAAAACATTAATGTCCATTCCCAACCCTTCAGTCTCTACTACTTTCGACAGAGAAATGATGCAAAAGTGCATCCAACTTGCCAGCCGTGGCAAGGGACAAACTGCACCCAATCCCCTGGTGGGTTCCGCCATTGTTGCTCAAGGAAAAATTGTGGGAGTTGGTTTTCACCCCGGTCCAGGTCAACCCCATGCAGAAGTATTTGCTCTCAAAGAAGCGGGAGAACTAGCTCGGGGAGGTACGCTATACGTGAATCTGGAACCCTGCAACCACTACGGACGAACACCTCCCTGTACGGAAGCCATTATTGCTGCTGGAATAGCTAAAGTGGTGGTGGGAATAGTAGATCCAGACCCTCGGGTTTCCGGAAAGGGAATCCAAAAGTTGCGGGATGCAGGAATTGAAGTAATAGTCGGAGTAGAAGAAGAAGCTTGTGGCCAACTTAACGAAGGTTTTATTCATCGCATTAACTACGGAAGACCTTTTGGCATTTTGAAATATGCCATGACTTTAGATGGCAAAATTGCTACTACTACGGGACATAGTAAATGGATTACTAGTAAATTGGCTCGCACTAGGGTTCATCAGTTGCGTGCAGCTTGCGATGCTGTTATTGTTGGGGGTAATACGGTGCGGCGAGATAATCCCCGTCTTACTACTCATGAAGTGCCGGGACCCAATCCTTTGCGAGTGGTGATGAGTCGCAGTTTGGCTTTACCAGAAGGTTTGAATCTTTGGCAAACAGATATTGCTCCTACTATAGTCTTAACGGAAACAAACACTAATTCAAAGTTACAGACGGAGGGTCGTGGAAGTCTACCACAATATTTAGTGGCTCGGGGAGTAGAAATGGTGGAATTTAATCATTTAACTCCAATGAAAGCAATGGAATATTTGTCGCAACGGGGAATAAACACTGTTTTGTGGGAATGTGGTGGAGTTTTGGCTGGAGAGGCGATCGCCTCTCAAACAGTGCAAAAAATCATGGCTTTTATTGCGCCGAAAATTATTGGTGGTCAAACTGCTCCCTCTCCCATAGGAGATCTGGGTTTAACAGATATGCTGGCAGCAGTAACTTTGGATTCCATTAAGTGGGAATCCATCGGCGGTGACTTGTTAATTGAAGGTTATTTAGTGGAGAGTTGATAGTGGATAGTTGATAGTCGATAGTGTTATCAGCGATTGTAGGTTGGGTAGAGCGATAGGGAAACCCAACCTAAACGTTCTGGGCTGTTGGGTTTGGGTGTGGTCAAAAGTAGTTGTTTGGGGCTGAATATCTATTAATCAATCGTGGGGTAGCCCTCTGGGCTGCCTGCCTAACAATCGCGGGTAAGCCGTGACTATTGAGAATATAAAATTCAACTGTTTGTGACCGCACCCGTTGGGTTTCGTTGCCGGAAACCCAACCTACAATCTATTTCTACTAGGAAATATTTTACTACTATTGGCTTTTCTTCCACTTTATAAAGTAGACTTTTAAAGTCTTCAAAAGATTTTGCACCGCAAAGCGGTCTGCGAAGTAGAGTGCCGCTGCAAATTAACCTCAACCCAACCTACAATCTATTTCTACTTCTTCTTCTATTTATAAAATAGACTTGAACGCAGAAACCGGGTTTCTATTATTATTTTGCTATTAATATCAAAATTTTGGCAAGAAACCCGGTTTCTCACCTACGAGATAACAAATCAATTCTACCAAATCAAATGTGTTTCGACACTACCATTGCTGTTATTGCATGAGTTTTGATACTTTGAAAAATTATTCAATTCTTATCGTAGAACTTGACTATCTGTTCAAACTTGTCTGAATATTGATACAAATCATCAAGCTTCTCAATGGAGATTTTCTCTTCTTGTTTTTTTCCTTCCACAACAGTAAATACTCCAACTTTCCATTTAGATGTATTTAAGTAAAGCCTGCAAATAGGCTTGGATGTCTTATTATCAAAGAGGACGTTACGATAATTAATAGTATCTTTATAAGAAATTCTATTGGTTTCAATCTTGTCGCCAAGAATCGCTTTAATAATGTAAAAACCTTCCAATTCTTCCTTCGTCGTTACTATTGCCTGGGGGTTGTCTTTATTTTCTTCAGAAGAACTGGAAGGCGTTTGCTCTTCTTCGACCTCTGGGTTAACAACTGGTTTCGGCTTGCGAACCTCATCGATGGAGTTGACAATTTCTTCTCTGATAAATTCTTCAAAAGACTTTTTGGTGAACTCAACAAATGATTCTTTAAGCTTTCCCGTAAAAGTCTTGTTGGGACATAACTGCTTAAAGAAAAACTTGACAAAATCCTCATTAGGGTTGGTTAGCTGTTCCTTGAGTATAGTTTTAATTCCTCCGGTATATTTGAGAACTTTTGCAGTACTGATGGCATCTTCTAGGTTGAATCCTGACTTCGTTAATTTTTTCAGTTCCGGTATTATTGCATCAGACAAGTTTAAAAAGTCTATTTCCAAAAACGGACAATTATCCATCTTATGGGTCTTTTCTAAATCGGCAAAGAATAAATACTTGACCCCATCAGTGAGAATACCAATTCTTGCTTCAGTTGCAGAGAAATAATGGAAAAGTTGGGAAAAGGAATCATCTAGTTTGTCACCAGGTTTTTTGCATTCGATGAGAATTATGGGCTTACCATCTTGTAAAATTGCATAGTCCAGCTTGTACTTCTTTGCTGCTCCAACATTGGCATCAAACTCCGGCACTACCTCGGTAATATCGAAGATGTTATAGCCCATTATTTTGATGAATGGCATAACTAGAGATGTTTTTGCTGCTTCCTCTGTTTGTATATGTTTTAGTTTGTCAGCAATACTACTAGTTAGCGCCTTTAACTCGTCTGCAAAATCCATAGCTTATTCCAGAGTGAGATCGAATTCGGGTATATCTATTCTAGGGCATTTAGCCCCCTAACCCCCAATACTGGAGAAAAAAATTTCGGGCGCACCGCAAAGCGGTCTGCGAAGTAGAGTGCCGCTGCAAATTAATTGTTCAATAGGAGAAACCAATGACCTTTACCGCCGAAGCCGTCCAAAGTTGTATAGATTCCATTCTTGAGTCCTTAGGCACGCCAGAAACTCCCCTTCATGAGGAAGCCTTAAAGGCATTCCAGCAGGGTGATGCTGACAAAATCCGACTGCTGGCTGCCACCCACCTAGAGGACCATTACTGTCGGTCTCTGGGCTATTTAGTTAGCGCTCCGAAGCTTTTACCTACCACTGGGGTCATCCTTGCTGAAGCAGCTAGAGCCGCCGCTGACTTTGCCAAGGAACGAACCTTGCATCAGCTAGGACAGGCCATTTCTGAAGCAATGGAGCTGGACAAACCCACTGTTTAAGAATAAAGCTAGAATTGTAGGGTGCGGCACTGCCCACCACAACGTTATTTATTTAATTTATTTTCTCAACTCCAGTAATTGTGGCGTTGCATAATTGAGACATGAATAAATAAAAACTAGCTCTCTCTTTTTCCTCGTGGCACAGGCATCTTGCCTGTGACTTCCTCTACAGGCATCTTGCCTGTGACTTCCTCTACAGGCATCTTGCCTGTGACTTCCTCTACAGGCATCTTGCCTGTGACTTCCTCTACGGTTTATTATTATTTCAGATCTTGATTCAGCAACGCTCCCAACACAACAACCGGCGCTGTTGGGAGGTCCCTGCCCTTCGGCGACCCTCAGGGACCGCGGTAGTCGAAGGGTTTCGCTATCGCTCAACCCAACCTACAATTATTGATAACTTCATCGCGCTATTGTTAATTGTTAATTGTTAATTGTTAATTGTTAATTGTTATACACTGGATGCCAAATTGTCCAGCATTTCATCTGTCCAACGCTGAATTGCCATGATACAATGTAAATCTCCATTAGTTTTTGTGTATCCATAGTATACATGATGAACCCCGTTTTCGGGGTTCTTTTTATAAAAGTTTACGAAACTTTACATTGTTTTAGACTAATACCAGTTTATTTCTAGACCTTGGTGCTGTTGGGCGGTAGTCGAAGGGTTTTGATCGCCCTTAACCCAACCTAGGAAGAAGATACCATATAGCGCTGTGGTGGGCAGTGCCGCACCCTACGAAGAGACTAGACCTTGGTGCTGTTGGGTTTCGTTACCTCAACCCAACCTACAATTATTGGTAACTTCATCGCGCTATTGTTAATTGTTGATTGTTGATTGTTAATTGTTATACACTGGATGCCAAGTTGTCGAGCATTTCATCTGTCCAACGTTGAATTGCCATGATATAATGTAAATCTCTATTAGTTTTTGTGTATCCGTAGTGTACATCATGAACCCCGTTTTCGGGGTTTTTTTTATAAAAGTTTACGAAACTTTACATTGTTTTAGACTAATACCAGTTTATTTCTAGACCTTGGTGCTGTTGGGCGGTAGTCGAAGGGTTTCGTTGCCGGAAACCCAACCTACGACTTTTGCTAGTTATAAACTTGAATCTTGTTCAAAGCGGTAGATAAATTGCGTAAGCGATCGCTCACTTCTAAGTTGACTTCGTGAGCCTTTAAATTCTCGGGGATTTCAGCCAGAAGTAAAGGATTTTCTTCTAACCATTCATTCTGGGCGACTCCTCCCCAAACAGCTTTATATCGAATAAAGCGATCGCGTAAATCATCCAGTTCTTGGAGACAAAACTGCTCCAAACCCGCCGCCTCAAAAATAGCGGACCGTAAATAGATTCCCAGTGCTTTGATATCGGTTTCAATTTCTAAGCTTACTTCTTCTGCGGAATTATTAGGTTGTTGCGGCACATCCTCAGAAACTTCACGAACACCTAATACTTCATACCGTAGATTTGGGTCATAGAGCAACTTGGAACCCCGATTTACATATCGCTTTAGTACACCGAAAGCCGCCTCCTCCCCACTGTAGTAATTATCAACTATTTCGATATCTACTCCCAGTCTTTTGACAATACGCTTACGAGTTTCACTATCTAAAGGGCCAGGGATTAAGGAGTCTGCCACTGGACGTGCAAAGCGAAGAAATAACGCGGTTAAACTTCGACGTAAGATTTCCAAAAACTGCTCCGTATCACCAATTAGTCGCTCCTTCACTTCTGGACTTTCCCAGAGTAAAGTTGTTAAATAATTGACTAACTCTAAAGCCTCCTTTTTAATTTCAAGAGCCAGTTGATGAGCAATTTCTGCTAAAAGCTTGCTGATATCCCCAGAAAGTTGTTCGCGCCACTCATAGTCAGTTATGGTTGGATCGGGTTCCTTGCCAGTGGTTTCCGCAAAAATTTCTGCTTTTCGTTTACTGGTCTTGGACTCCAACTCCTTCATCTTCCTATCAACATCCTGGAGATATCGGGCGTGAAATTGTTTAATTAAATCTGAGGGAGTAAAATCCTGTTCATCTAGAGTAAGTGGACGAATATTTTTACTGTAATACCTGGTGAAATCCCTTTGAATCTCTGCCCATTTTTTCTTCCACCACTGAGAAAATTCAATGCGACGTTGATTTTCTTCCAGTCGCTTGGCTTCCTCTGGATTTTCTGGATAACGCTTACTAACGGTGTCGAAAATCTCTTTTGAGGTGGTTAAGATAGTTTTGAGCATAGCGTTACAACGCTTCTCTAAAACCGTAACCCGCTCATTATTAATATAGTCATTGATTCGCTCCTTGATTTCCTGAATACCAGTGGCTTTCTGTCCTAAGGTTTCCTCATCTTCTATGCCAGTCAGAGACTTGAGCTGACTTAAAACGGATTTTGAATCCCCAACTGCTTTGGATGTTTGTTCGTTTGCCCTACCATTTAAAACTAAATAAGCTCCAGCGGAACCGTGAACAATTCGCTTTGGAGGTAATTTCCCTCGTCGATCCCAATCTGCAGATGCTACTTTCAGGTGTTCTTGCAAATCTTCTGGAGTCTTAAATCGATCTATCTGACTCAAGAAAACAAACAGTTTATCTGCCACTTTGACATTTTTGTCCCCTTGCTCAGTAAACTCCACAATTTGAAGTTCTGCACCTCGAATATTAGAAAATTGCTGCACCACAATTACAGCATCGCAATCTGAGAGCATTTCTCTAGATTCATCTACATGCTTGGCCAAACCTGAGTCTAATCCAGGAACATCATAGAAAACAACGCCTTCAGCCTGTGCTAGCTTATTGGTATAGAGTCTTGCTTCTAACACCCCATGAGCATATTGCTCATTAGCAACATATTTGTTCAGAGGTTGGTGAATATCTTCCAGGCGAGTAAACGGAATATTTTGCCGACCTTCGGAACGAACTTGTCTCAACGTGTCTTCGTATTTTCGGATTGTCTCTAAATCTCGTTTGGCTCCGTCACTGTGTTTAGAATCACTTCTAGATTCTAACTCTAGTTCATGCAAAAGCTGATTAAATTGTTCCTCTGTTTTCGGTTGAACTTCTAGCCTCTGCTGAGAATCCTGTTCAACGGAATAAATTTGTGTTGTTGTAAACGTACTATGTCTCGGGCAGGTGCTGAGATACTTCTGCATAGAAATTATTCCAATACTTAGCCAAAAGTTTGGCTCTAGCTTCCACATCTTCAAATATTTCGTATATCGAGTTACTCATTTTGATTTCCTTAATTGATGAACCTCAATAGGTTCTATGCCAAGCTATGGGATTACTGGTAAAAAAGCTTCTATAAAACGAAGGTACTAGAAGCAGTAAAGTTTTCACCAGTAGGGAAAACCGAACTTTTGACTCAAGGATATTTGACTATAAAGTTTATTAGTAATATCTGATTGCGGACCAAACCTATAAGTTGATAGAGTTTTT
>JH611151.1 GCA_000252485.1 Prochloron didemni P4-Papua_New_Guinea
GGGGGTTTACATTTTATCTGCGTCCAGATTTTAGATCTATGATAGATTAACATTAATGAATTAATTGTTGATAAACCAACAACCAACAACCAACAACCAACAACCAACAACAAAAAAAATGACCCGCTTCATTCATGACCAATTCGCCAAGAAATACCTGACCGAACTCTTAAACTCCTTTGGACAAGTACAAACCAGCGTTGATATTGCCCCAGAACTAAAACAAGCAGATCTCTTATTCGTTCGAGATCCAAACACTCCAACCAAAACCACCAACATCACCTTGGTGGAAAAACTGGCAGCCCAATCCGCTCTATTTGAACCATTCCGCAACCCAGTTACCGAAGACGAGATTCTTAGTTGTTTAAGCAAATTAATTGACTTAAAAGCTAAGATGAAAAGAGATGCCAAACGAGAAAAACGCAAAATCTCAGCAAAAGAATTACCAATTTTGTGGATTATCTCTCCTACAGTTTCTCAGTCATTGCTGGAAAGTTGCGACGCAGTTGAGGAGCCAGAAAACTATCCCAAAGGAGTCTACGTGCTGCCAAATATTCTCAAAACGAGAATTATTGCCGTTCATAAACTCCCTAAAACACCAGAAACCCTTTGGTTGAGAATTCTCGGTCGGGGCAAAGTTCAACAACAAGCTATTCAAGAACTAAAATCTTTATCCTCCGATAATGGCATTCGAGATAATGCACTAGAATTGGTTTACGAAATGCTATCCCTTTTAGAAGCAAGGGAAAAACAGGAATTAAATCGAGAAGATAAGGAGTTGGTCATGCAGTTATCTACTATTTATCTGGAAAGATTAGAAAATGCTACCGCCCAAGGAATTGAACAAGGGATTCAACAGGGTATTGAGCAAGGTATCCAACAAGGGATTCAACGAGGCATGGAACAAGGTCTTGAGCAAGGTATTCAACGGGGTCTTGAACAAGGCATGGAACAAGGTCTTGAGCGAGGCATGGAACAAGGTCTTGAGCGAGGCATGGAACAAGGTATTCAACGAGGCATGGAACAAGGTCTTGAGCGAGGTCTGAACAAGGGATTCAACGAGGCATGGAACAAGGTCTTGAGCGAGGCATGGAACAAGGTATGGAACAAGGTCTTGAGCAAGGAACCCGAAGAGAACGCCGCGCCACAATCCGAAATCTGCTAATTATACGTTTTGGTTCCATTGATGAAGAACTGGAAAGGATTATTGAGCCATTAACAGCATTAACCCCAGAAGAATTTACTCCTTTACTATTCCAATTATCCCTCCAAGATTTATTAGCTCGTTTTTAAGTTGTTGGTTGTTGGTTGTTGGTTGTTTGTTGTTGGTGGTTTATGAATTTGGGCTGCTGTTTTTAATCATA
>JH611152.1 GCA_000252485.1 Prochloron didemni P4-Papua_New_Guinea
AACTCTGGTGGAGTGTTACCTCCTGCTATTTGGGTGTGAGCCTGCGGTACGGCTGGTATTGCTTCTATATTACCAGCATTGTCCCTGGCAACACTATAGAACTCATAGCGACCTCCTGGTTCCCCCACAAAGGTAGCTTCAGTGAGGTTGGTAGCTTCTAACCAGGGAGCAAAAGCGCTGCCGTCTTCTGAGACATAGACAGTATAACTGGCAATGGCTGAACCTCCTTCATCGTCGTTACCGGACCAACTGACTAGAAATTCTTCTGTTTCCATCGTTTCCGGTAATACGGCCACGGTACTGGTTGGCGCTACCGCATCTAGAGTATGGAAAATAGGAGGCGTGTCAATGGGCTCTTCTGTATCGAAGATAATGGTGGCTTCTGCATCTACTACATCCCCCGTTCGAGCATCCCGGTCACCCTGAATAGTATAAGAAACAAAGCCATCCCCCACGCCATTTTCGTTATTAGGAGGCAGGAAACCTCCGAAGGGGTCTTCTACTATTTCTCCGGTTTCAGGAGAGATGGTAGTTAGAGTCCAGAAAGCTTCCCCCTTGGCGATGTCAATGCCTGCGAATACGTCCACGAAGAAACCGTCGGACTCAGTGAGGTCCAGCCTGGAGCTGTAGAAAGAGCGATTTTCCGGTACTTCAAACACTAAGTCCCCCCAACCAAAGCTTCCTAGACGGAAGGTGCGCCAGTCTAAATCCCCATCTAAGGGATGGGTGATGAAAACCTCTTGAGCTGGTGCGGTGGCAGTTTCTTGATTCTCGAAGCGAATGGTATAGGGGAGGGTTGCGGCTGCGCTGACCCAGTTTTCTTCTCCAAATCCCCCTGGTCCCACAATGTCGTTGGGGTCACTGGAGGTGATAATGGGAATTGACCAGTTGTTATTATTGTTGTTGTTGTTGTTATTGCCTGTTGGTAGATTGGGAGGCAAGAAACTGTTGAAAGAATAATTGTTTCCTGGTGGATTGTTCAATATATTGTTTCCTTTCTTGCTCATTTTTGTACCTCCCAATAAAATTGGCACCAAAGATAGATGTTGTGGTGGGCAATGCCCACCCTACGAAAAAACTATTCTTTCTTGAAGTTTTTCAACAACCAGGTAAGATTAATACCCGTAATCAACCCGATTACAGCTCCACTAGCGAAAATTATAATTAGGTCAATAAATAGGTCGAATGATAACCCATAGTTGCTTATGTTGAATATTCCATAGATGTCTATATTTGCACGACCAGCAACAAGCACAACCTGTGCGAAGGTCCAACTAATTATATTGGCAATTACCCAGCCAGTAGCTTTTTTCAAGAACTTGATTAAAACAACCTTTTGGGCAATACCAAGAAAAATTCCTGGTATAGCTAGACTCAAAAGAAAAGCAAGCTGCAAGCTTGTTAGGCTTACCAAACCAACTAGGAAACCGCCTAAAGTTCCACCTACGCTGCTGACTGGTAGCCACAAAACCGGTTGTTTAACTTGCCCAATCAAAGCAAGTGTTTGGCCAAAACCAATTGAAGTTGCAATTATAAAATTTACTAGGGTAAATGATATCAGAGTAGTTAAATTACCAAGTGAACCACCATTCGATGCTGCTAAGCCAACAAGAAACAAAACTCCCAGAATAAACGGACTTCCTACGGTAAAACCGATAGCAGTTGCTACTGTCCATCTCAGTAGAAAAAGCCATTCCTTTCTCCTAAATCCCATATACTTGCTCATGTTCTTACCTCCTTATAAAATTGGCCAAAGCCAAAAGATTTGGTGTTGGGTTTCGCTATCGCTTAACCCAACCTACAATTGCTATCAACTATCCACTATCAACTATCCACTATCAACTATCCACTATCAACTATCCACTATCAACTATCCACTATCAACTATCCACTATCAACTATCCACTATCAACTATCCACTATCAACTATCCACTATCAACTATCCACTATCAACTATCCACTATCCACTACTATTCTTTCTTGAAGTTTTTCAACAACCAGGTAAGATTAATACCCGTAATCAACCCGATTACAGCTCCACTAGCGAAAATTATAATTAGGTCAATAAATAGGTCGAATGATAACCCATAGGTGCTTATCTTTAATATTCCATAGATGTCTATATTTGCAAGGTTAGCAAAAAGCAAAACCTGTGCGAAGGTCCAACTAATTATATTGGCAATTACCCAGCCAGTAGCTTTTTTCAAGAACTTGATTAAAACAACCTTTTGGGCTATACCAAGAAAAATTCCTGGCATAGCTAGACTCAAAAGAAAAGCAAGCTGAAAGCTTGTTAGGCTTACCAAAGCAACTAGGAAACCGCCTAAAGTTCCACCTACGCTGCTGACTGGTAGCCACAAAACCGGTTGTTTAACTTGCCCAATCAAAGCAAGTGTTTGGCCAAAACCAATTGAAGTTCCAATTATAAAATTTACTAGGGTAAATGATATCAGAGTAGCTAAATTACCAAATGAACCACCATCCCCTATTGCTAAGCCAACAACAACCAGAACTCCCAGAATAAACGGACTTCCTACGGTAAAACCCACAGCAGTTGCTACCGTCCATCTCAGTAGAAAAAGCCATTCCTTCCTCCTAAATCCCATATACTTGCTCATTGTTCTTACCTCCCAATAAAAAATAAAATTGGCCCAAGTAGAGGCAGAGTAATCCACTACTTGGGCCAAATGGTTCTAAATCAAAGAAATAAAGTCGGACTCTGTCAACAAACCAGAATCAACACCAGTTAGAGTTAGAGAATCAAGCCCAAGGCC
>JH611153.1 GCA_000252485.1 Prochloron didemni P4-Papua_New_Guinea
TATTATCTGTAGCGTTTTTTTTCGTATTTGATATAATTAAAATTTAACAAAATAATATCAAAGTATCTGCCAAATTAGTAATAGGAGATGTATCGCTGACAACAATCACAATAACCTCATAAATTCTAAAGTTTTAATATCGGCCTGAAAATCTTCTACATCATAGTTAATAGTAAGTTGTCGCTTGGCAAGTTCAGCTTGAAATTCCATGACTGTCAATCCAGTCCAAGCACGAACTTTGCCACTACTAATTCTTTCTTGTTTATAGAGCATAATGGCAATTTCTAATTTTAATTGCTCCTCGGTCATTTTTGTTGCTCGGAGAATATCGTCGGGGATTAAAATGCTCATAGTCAATATCCTGGTTTGGTTTAATCTTAGCTTATTGTAGTTGTAGGTTGGCGATTACGATAGCGAAACCCAACAGCGCTAAGTTGTGTTGGGCCTGCCCAGAGGGTCGCCGAAGGGTTTCGTGGCCTCAACCCAACTTACGATTTATTCCACATGTTGAAGTGTGCCACCCTATCACTGTAAAATCAAATAACCAACAACAAACAACAAATAACAAATAACAAACAAAATAGATTTCAGCAAAGAAACCCAGTTTCTCAACCCACGGGATAGATTTATATCCTGTTTTGGTGTTGTTGGGTTTCGTGGCCTCAACCCAACCTACGATTTATTCCACATGTTTAAGTGTGCCACACTACTACTGCAAAATCAATCAACAAACAACCAACAACAAACAACAAATAACAAATAACAAAGAAACTAGATTTCAGTCCAGAAACCGGGTTTGGACTATGATTTTAGGAATTAATGCCAAAATTTTTGCCTATTCCCGGTTTGGAAACCCACGGGATAGATTTATATCCTGTTTTGGTGTTGTTGGGTTTCGTGACCTCAACCCAACCTACGATTTATTCCACATGTTTAAGTGTGCTACACTACTACTGCAAAATCAAACAACAAACAACCAACAACAAATAACAAAGAACAAACAACAAACAACAAACAACAAAATCAGACATAGGCAAAAAAACCGGCAAAAATTGACAAACGTCAATACTGAAAGCTATACTATACAAAGAAAGTAGAGCAGAAAAAAACCGGCAAAAATGACCAATCAAACGGAACCAGTAGAATTAACGGAACCCATGCTACCAGCAGAAGTAACTCGGATACTGGAAGATTTAGCCACAGAACTGATAGTGTTAAAAGTCCCCCTTATTAAGGGGGATTTAGGGGGATAAACCCTATTGATAGTGCGATCGCCCATCTTATAGATTAGGTTTGAGCAACGAAACCCAACAACAAGGTAAAATAGAATTAAATAAAAACTTCACCAGATACAATCTAACTTTTTGACCAAATAGTTGTCAAGACTTTGTAGATAAGTATTTCTTCTAGCTTATTTGGCAATACTTCTATGTTAAAAGTCCTCCGATAATTTGGGGTACTTAGGGGGATAAACCCTATTGATAGTGTGATCGCCCATCCTATATCAAATCTAAAAATGTTTGCTACAGATACAATAGTGTTATAAGCAATTGTAGGTTGGGTTTCCCCATAGCGAAACCCAACACAAGTTTCCTGGGCTTGTTGGGCCTGCCCTGCACTTCGGGTTTCGTGCCCAGACCCAACCTACGATTTATTCCACATGTTGAAGTGTGCCACCCTATCACTGTAAAATCAAACAACAAATAACAAACAACAAACAACAAAGAACAAAAAAAATAGATTTCAGCCAAGAAACCGGGTTTCTCCTATTATTTTAGGGATTAATGCTGAAATTTTGGTAAGAAACCCGGTTTTTCAAACCACGGGATAATCTAAATCACAAACAACCAACACTTCGACTACGCTCAGTGCAAGCAACCAACAACCAATAACAAAGCCTTATTGGTGCCCTCAAGGAGAGAGCATTTGAATGATATCTAACATCAAATCTAAAAATTTTTTCTACAAATACTATTGTATTTATAAATAACTACTACAAGCTTTAAAGTTGGATCCCCCAGCCTGGACTGGAAAGTCCCCCTTATTAAGGGGGATTTAGGGGGA
>JH611154.1 GCA_000252485.1 Prochloron didemni P4-Papua_New_Guinea
TTTGGACTCGGGAGGCTGTCCGGGAGAGGGGCTATAAGCTCCTGGGGCTGTGGCTCCGAAATAGATTGTAGGTTGGGTTTGAGCAACGAAACCCAACAACAAGGTAAAATAGAATTAAATAAAAACTTCACCAGATACAATCTAACTTTTTGACCAAATAGTTGTCAAGACTTTGTAGATAAGTATTTCTTCTAGCTTATTTGGCAATACTTCTATGTTAAAAGTCCCCCTTATTAAGGGGGATTTAGGGGGATAAACCCTATTGATAGTGCGATCGCCCATCTTATAGATTAGGTTTCCTTCCTCAAGCCAACAGCAAGATAAAATAGAATCAAATCAAACAAAAAACAAAATTTGTTACAATCCACATCAGGAACAAAGAGATAGATAATGGAACTCAAATACCTGAAATTTTTGCTCAGTCTCCGCACAGCAAATCGTCAATTTGCCGTCATTGGTTTGGGACGGTTTGGACGGGCAGTATGCAGCTCCTTACACCGCATGGGCTATGAAGTTATCGGAGCCGATCGCGATGAAAAACTAGTAGCAAAAGTCTTAACTGAGAAAATAGCCAACCATGCCGTTCAATTAGATTCTACCAATCCCACCGCCTTAAAACAAGCGGGAATTTTCGAGTTCGATACAGTTATTGTGGCCATTGGCAACTACGTAGAAGAAAGCGTTGTTACCGCCTTAAACCTGAAAGAAGCAGGAGTAAAACATGTAGTAGCCAAAGCTTCATCAGAAATTCACCGCAAACTCTTAGAAAAAGTAGGAGCCAATCGAGTAGTTTTCCCCGAGTACGAAGCTGGTTATCATTTAGCCTATACTCTCACCAAACCTTCAATTCTAGACCGATTCGATTTAGACCAAAATAATAGCATTGTGGAAATATTGGTTCCCGAGGAATTTGAGGGTAAAACCCTGAAAGAAGTAGGACTTCGTCTTAACTACGGTTTGAACGTTCTGGCTATTGGGAATGATGATAAATTTAAAATTAATCCAGGTCCAGAAGAAAGGTTATATAAAGGTTTATCTATAGTAGTAATTGGGGCCAATGAAGATATTCAAGCATTACCGACTTAAAGGGAAAAGGGAAGCAGTTCGACGACCCGGTCCCTGCACTTCGACTTCGCTCAGTGACCGCGTAGCCGAAGGGCACTGTCCGGGAATAGAGTTTCCTCGTAGGGTGCGTTCGCAACGCACCGCACTATCTCGAGTATCTTCCACATTTTTCATCTAAATAAATCATCTATTCCTGATATCTTAAAGAGTTAGGAAATCAAATAAATCCTTGACTGTTAACCTAAACTCTATATCCAGTTGCTGGATAAACTGAGGCAAAGGAAGTTCTAATTCCGGGGTATCGCAAATCTGAAAAGTTTGCTTTGGAGTTAACACCAGAACCGACTTTTCCTGGGGATCTATTAACCAACCCAATTGAGTTCCATTTTTCAAGCAATAAAAAATTTTGCCCATGACTTTAGTGGAGCTTTGTTGAGGAGAAAGAATCTCTATAGTCCAGTCTGGATAGATATTGAATCTATCGGCAATTTCTCCATTCTCCTGGCGAGGTAATCTTTCCCACTGGAATACTCCTATATCTGGCACTAAGGAAACTCCCGCAAAAGTACAGCGAATTTCTGGCAAAGCACAGGCAATTTTTAATGGCTTCAAGGACTTATTAATGGCGTTACATAGCTCAAACTGGATTAAGCAGTGTCTTCCTTGTGCCATGGGTTTTTGTTGGATTTGGTTGTAGATGTATTCTGAAGCTGGTTCCGTTTCTTCTTGTTCTAGAAATTCTACTAATGTAGTTGAAGTGGATGGGAGGGTTATCATTTTTCTAGGGATTGGATTAGATAAATACTATTTCGTTGGACTAATTCCTTTTTCTTGGCAAACTTCTAGAAACACTTTTAATGAGTTCTTAAATTCTTCTCGAAGACTAGCCGGGTTGTTACCGTAAAAATCAGCGCTTCCATTTAGTCCGAGGATTTCTCCTCGAAATAAATCCAGTTCGCGATCGTATTCAATTTTCGCCTTGTAACCATCTACTTCGATTATATTCATGGAATATTTACTTTTTATTTACCCCAGTCATAGTGATGGAATATTGAGATCTTTACAGATTTTTTTCCCTAAAAACTCTTTTATCTCTCTATGACGGGGAACTGCAGTCTTTGTTTTTGTTATTGGATTCCACCAGACTGAGTGTCGTCCTCCTTCACGAAGTAACTCACATCCATGCTGCCGAAGGTGTCGAATCAAATCGCTTCGTTTCATGGAGTAATTAAAACTTCTTCGTAGTTGTCGGCTGCTTCTCGGCGAGCTTCCTCGCGATTTAGCTCCAAAATATCTCTGAGAGCCTCTTGTAAACTCTGGATTAGTTCTTCTTTGGTGGATTCCTGAGCGTTTACACCTTTCACCTCTTCGATCCATCCAATCCACCAATCGCCGTCTTTTTTGATAATTGCTGTAAATTGACCATTCATGAATAATTCTATTTTGAGATTGATAGAGTTATAATTATAACTATACATCTTTGTGGATAAAGTGTCAATGGAACAAGCTAAAAGAGAGCGTTTGGAATCTAAAGGTTGGAAAGTTGGCACAGTTTCAGATTTTTTGGAGTTAACACGGGAGGAAACTATTCTGATTGAAATCAAGCTGGCACTCTTGCAAGAAGAAAAATGATTAAGAAAATATTAGACATCTCAAAAAAATAAAATTAATTTTATTTTTTGTGCTATTGCGATAATTCACTTTAATATGAAATCCGAAAAAGAATGCTACAAATATAATGACAGCGAGCAATTATTTCTAGATGAGACAACACTTCTATCTGGAAAGTCCCCCTTTGATAAGGGGGATTTAGGGGGATAGTCCCCATTTGTAGCAAACATTTTCGTATTTGATATAACAACCCTAATAAAGAAAAAAATAGTAATTGTAGGTTGGGTTGAGCGCGAGCGAAACCCAACACCAATTTTGTGGCTGAAATCCAATCCACTAGAACATTTTTGTATCTGTAGCCAACATTTTCAGATTTGATATTAATAGTAATTGTAGGTTGGGTTGAGCGCGAGCGAAACCCAACACCAATTTTGTGGCTTGTTGGGCGTTGCCCTGAGGGTCGCCGAAGGGTTTCGTTACCTCAACCCAACCTACGATGATACTTCTATCTGGAAAGTCCCCCTTTGATAAGGGGGATTTAGGGGGATAGTCCCCATTTGTAGCAAACATTTTCGTATTTGATATAACAACCCTAATAAAGAAAAAAATAGTTCAAATCGTTACCCACATTTAAAAAATCATAACTCTATCAACTAATTTTGCTCCCAGCTATAGATGTTTTGGTGGGCAATGCCCACCCTACTGTCTTCTCCAGATGTTTAATTGTTAGATATTCTAACTATTCTTCGGTTCCGGAATAGAAACATCTACCGTTGTCACTTCCCATCCCAAATCCCTCAAAGGAGGTTGGATTTCCTGCTTATTTCCTACCACTAAAGTGACAATGTCATCCGGTTGCAAATACTCATTAGCAACTCGCTGCACGTCTTCAATGGTAGTCTCTTTTACTCCTCGCTGATATCGATAGAGAAAGTCTGCAGGATAGCCGTAATATTCGTAACGCATCAGTCGCCCCAAACTTTGACTTTGCTTTTGGAAATTAAACACAAAAGAGTTGAGAATGGATTCCTTTGCGTCAGCTAATTCTTCTTCAGAAATAGGAGTTGTTTGTAGTTTCTTGATTTCTCCTAAAACTGCTTTGATAAAAGCTACCGTGGCATCGGAACGAGTTTGTCCTCCCGCTATAAATACTCCCGGATAGTCGTAGCGGGGACTCCAAACTCCATAGACCGAATAAGCTAAACCTTGGCGCGATCGCACTTCATTAAACAACCGACCGCCAAAGCCATTTAACACTCCATTTAAAACACTCAGGGCAGGATAGTCGGGATTATCTAATTTATCCCCCAAATGTCCCAAGAGAATATTACTTTGAGTTAACTGAGGTTGGTCTACGAAAAAGATGCCAGATTCCTGTTGTTGTTTCGATACAGTGGGCAAGATATTTTTTTCTGGATTAGAACCTCGCTCCCAGTCCCCAAATTCAGCTTCAATTAGCTCTTTCATTTCTTCCGTTTCAAAATCCCCCACAATTCCCAAAATTATCCGTTCCGGGTGAAAATACTGGCGGTAGAAATTGATTAGATCTTCACGAGAAATATTGGCTAAAGACTGGTATTCAATGGTTCTTGCATAGGGACTTTCAGCCCCATAGATTAACTTCTGAAATTCCCGACCTGCTATATCCCCTGGATCGTCATTGCGACGAGCAATATTTCCTTCTAATTGGGTTTTAGCTAATTCCAGTTGCTCCGGGTCAAATGCTGGGAAGCGCAGTACTTCTGCAAACAATTTAAAAACTGTTTCTAAGTCTTCGCTGAGAGCGCTAAAATTAGCTGCGCCAAAGGTAGTACTTAAGCTGGTTTCCACCGTAGCTGCTCGCCGTTCCAACATCTCGTTCAGTTGGTCCGGGGTGTGTTGTTCCGTACCACCGCTGCGCATTACTATGCCTACTAAATCAGCTAAACCTGCTTTTTCTCCAGGTTCCCAGCGGGAACCGGTGCGAACGATCGCCCTACCGCTGATGAGAGGTAGTTTGTGGTCTGGCATCAAATACACCACCATGCCGTTATCTAGTTGGTAGCGATGGTATTCGGGTAATTCTACTTCTCTGAGAGGGGGAAATTCTAGGTCAGTGTAATGTTTGGGTGTTTCTGCCGCTGTTAGAGGACGGAAGTTGATTACTAACAGTATAGTTAGACAAATTAAAGCAATCCTTTTCCAGGTTTTTGAATGTTTGTTGTTGGTCATTTGTTGTTGGTTGTTGGTTGTTTGTTGTTTGTTGTTTGTTGTTTTAACCGCAGAGGACGCAGAGGACACAGAGAGGCAAGAAAGATATTTTGTTGTTAGTTTGGGGACTTTTTTTAGGCTCCCCCCTTTTGAAGGGGGGGCTGGGGGGGATCCAACCTTCAAGCATTTGCCAATCACTGATAAATACTATTGTATTTGTAGCAAATATTTTCAGATTTGATATTAACCGCAGATGAACACAGATGAACGCAGATAAAGAAAGATATTTTGTTGTTTTATTGTGGGAGTTGTTGTTATTTATTCCTCCCTCTTCCCTATTCCTTTGGCAGCAAACGGCCAACAGTACGATTTTCGGGAACGAAGGTAGCTTTGGCAACTCGCTGTACATCTTCCGCAGTGACAGCAGCTATCTTCTCCAGTTCCTTAAACAAATTGCGCCAACTGCCAGTTTTAGCTTCGTACTCCGCCAACAGTCGCGCCATCCCCATATTAGAATCGAGAGTTCGCAATAAACTAGCCCTGGCTTGAGTTTTAACCCGTTCTAATTCTTCTTCAGCCACCAATTCCGTTTTCAAGCGCTCTATTTCACGAACCAAGGCTACTTCTACCTCATCTACCGTATGACCGGGGGCCGTCAGAGCATAGAAAAGAACTAAATTGGGATGTTTTTCTCCGGGAAAACCGCTAAAACCTTCCGCAGCTAGCGCGATTTGCTGTTCCTCTACCAAAGACTGATAGAGACGAGAAGTACGACCGTCACTGAGTATTCCGGAAATTATTTGATACACCGCGTTGTCCGGATGTTCCAGGTCCGGGCGATGGTATCCTTCTAAATACCAAGGTTGGGTATTGAGGTTTAAAGTTATTTCCTTGGTTTCTTGTTGTGGAGGTTCTGCAGGAATGTAGTTCTTGGGTTCCGGTTTCTGGGGATAACGACCGAAGTAAATTTTAGCCAGCCTTTCCACTTCAGCAGGATCTGCATCCCCTACTATAGCGATAGTTAATTTACTGGGAACGTAATAAGCAGCAAAAAAATCTCGCACGTCCTGCCGAGTCAAGTTGCGAATATCTTCTTCATAGCCAATAGTGGGACGTTTGTAAGGATGTTTGCTAAAAGCAGTCCCCAAAAACTTCTCAATCATCTTGCCAATGGGAGAGTTATCCGTTCGCAGTCTTCGCTCTTCTAAAATAACCTCTTTTTCCTTATAAAATTCCCTAAATACTGGGTCCAGAAATCGCTCTGACTCCAAAGACATCCACAGTTCTAATTTGTTAGCGGGAAAGGAATAGAAGTAGGCAGTGTAATCACTAGAAGTAGCAGCATTTAAACCCACTCCTCCAGCAGTTTCCACGATGCGTCCCAACTCGTTTTGCTTTACATATTGGCTCGCTTCTACTAGTTTGCGCTCGAATTCCCCTTCCAATCGGGCCAGTTGTTCTTGTGTTCCCACTGCCTTCGCTATTTGAATCTTATCAAAGAGTATATCCAACTCATCTAGCAATTTTTTTTCCGCTTCATAGTTGGTAGTGCCGATGCGAGGGGTTCCTTTAAAAGCCAAATGTTCCAGAAAGTGAGCCACCCCAGTTTGGCCATCCGGTTCGTCCGCCCCTCCCACATCCGCATAGGTGACGAAAGAGATAACAGGAGCTTGATGATCCTCCAGCACAATAAACTTCATGCCGTTATCCAGACGAAACTCCTTTATCCGCTGGATAACTCGGTCTAAATAGGGTTGAATGGACTGGGACTGGGCAGTATCGATTCCTGTATCCGCTCTTGCAGGTACTGAGAGCAAGCTCCAGACCAGTAGGATGATAGTTACTAAATAAACGATTGAAGGCTTTTTTGTCATAGGAAGCGTAGCTCTGAATGTCTAAATGGTCCTTTATTCTACAATATCCATTTGAGAGCGAAGTCGAAGGGCAGCGAAGAATCCTGGAGATTAACAGCTTACGTTCAGAATGACAAGATTAAGATTTTAACAATTAATCGATATAATATTGGCAACAAACCATATATTGAAATCTTGATGCAGTTCCAGTGGGACAAAGCGAAAAATCTCAAAAATATTCGCGAACATCAAATTGACTTTGCTGACGTTCCTGAGATGTTTCAAGCTCCAATGTTAATTGAGCTTGATGAGCGGTTCGATTACGGCGAAGAACGCTGGGTTGGAATTGGATTTTTAGGAAACGGCGTAGCAGTTGTTGTTTGGACAGAACGTCAAGGTGATATTATCCGAATTATTTCAGCAAGAAAGGCAAATAAACATGAACGAAAAAGATTGCAAAAATACCTCACGTACTAACTGGGAAGCGTTAGAAGCAATGACTGATGAAGAAATTGATTATTCCGACATTCCCCCTCTAACCGAGAATTTTTTTGCCAGAGCTACATTGCGTCTTCCCGCAACTCAAGCTAGCAATTTAATCCAGCTTGAGCCAGATTTAATAGCCTGGTTTAAATCTCAAAAAAATGATTACAAAGCTCTAATAAATTCAGTTTTACGCCGTTATATGGAGGAGAATAAGGAACGGCAAGCAACCTAACTGAGCTTGCTGTGAAGGAGATCCCTAAGGGATCTCCTTCCTCGCTAGGTGTAAATATCCAGTACAATCCTTTAGTATTGAATTTATTATCTTTGAAGATGAGAATTGGAGGTTTTTAGGATGAACGAATCAAAATTTAAAACCATGACCAGAGAAGAACTCAAGCAATACATTCTGACTCATCGAGACGACGAAGAAGCATTGGGAGAATTGCTAGATCGCCCTTATCCTGCCAATTCAATTTTATTTCCTGCGGATATGCCCATGGAAGAAGCACATCAAGTGATAATGAATAATCTCCATAAAACAAGACAAGACGATTTACCAGGGATATAGTTTTTAATTTTTCTGTCCACTTGACTCAAGCTATAGCAATGAACAATGAACAATGAACAATTAACAATTAAGGGGTGTGGTCGAAAGTAGTTGCTTGGGGCTAAATATCTATTTATGAATCGTGGGGTAGCCCTGGAGGCTGCCTAACTTTCAGGATAGGCCGTGGCAATTGAGATATAGCAATCAGTAATCAGATGTGAGAATCAGTTAACGCTATGAAGAACAATACAGTCTCACTCCCAACTTATAACTCATTCCTGATTGCTATATTTTAGCCTATAATCTTTAAAGATGTCTAATAGTTAATATCTGAGTTACAGATATAAAGCGATGAATCAGTCATTGGTTGACAGTGTTTTAGAGCTTAGTCCCGCAGAGCGAATGAGACTTGTGAACGTTATTTATATCAGTCTGGAAAAACCTGACGAGGCAATGGATAATATTTGGTATGATGAGGCAGAACGAAGGCTACAAGCGTTTGAGTCTGGGAAAATAAAAGGGATTCCAGCTAACGAGGTAGTTGGCAATAAACCATGAGTTTATAGCAGTTGACAGTTGATAGTGGACAGTTGATAGTTATACCCTTCGACTACGCGGCCCCTGAGGGTCGTCGAAGTGCAGGGACCGGGTCGTCGAACTGCAACCTGCGGTTGCTCTCACTCAATACTTAACACGTTCATAGGCCCGTATATAATGTACCTCATGAGTCCAAGAAACCCTATAATTTTCGATTTCATTATCTCACAAATATCAAAAAAGCAAACTTTAAATTAGTGGTAATTTCTCTGTCCTTGTTCCCATTAAAGAAACTGTTCTAAAGCTAAATGGAAGCTGTTCATGTTATCAATTATTTTTAGTCTCGTAATTTTGGCTGCAGCCATAGGCTTATTTCTCTTAAGCGAAACCCAACACCAAATCCGCTTGTTGGGTTTCGTGACCTCAACCCAACCTACGATATAATCAACTATTTGTAGTAAAAATTTTACATAGGTAAGACATCACTTTAATTGGCTTCCCCAATAAGAGTAAATGCAGCCCAATCTCTCGGATTGGGATGGGTTTTCATCGTAGTTAGCATTGCCTGACGCAACGCTTGGGCTTTATCTGGCTCTGACTGCCAATTGCGGTAGAATGCAGTCATTAATTGGGCGGTAGGAGCGTCGGGAACTGCCCACAAGGAAACTATAGCGCTAGGTGTGCCTGCAGCAATCAAGGAACGGGATAGCCCCAGAACTCCATCCCCAACTATTTCCCCTTTTCCAGTATTGCAGGCGCTGAGAACTACAAGTTCTGGGGATAGTTCCAGTTCGAGGATTTCTGCAGCGGTGAGGATGCCGTCATCATCTCCTTCCGGGGTGAGGGCGATCGCCCCAGGAATTTTCAAGCCTTGGATTTCATCTAATAAGCCGTGGGTGGCCAGATGGATTATTCTAGCTTGGGGTAATAGCTTGAGAACAGTATTTTTAGTTGCTCTACTGCCGATTAAAGCATCTCCATTTAAGATGCGGGCGCTCGCGAAGCGATCTGCTTCGCAGCACGCCTTTGCTTCAGCTTCTGCACCTGGCAGGGGATCTAGTTGCTGGGGCGGTTGGCCGATTTGGAGCTGGATTTCCGGCATAGTGGGGTTGCCCACGATTAAGATCCCTTTACCAGAAGCCGCTTGTCTCTGTTGGCGGGTGTTGCCCAATACTTGGATTGCGGGAGCGGTGACAATAGGGTGTTGGGCAATTAAATACTCCCCAGAACTATTTTGAAGAGCAGGGAAGGGAACCAGGAAAAGTTCGTTGTGGGGGATGAAGATAACTCTTTGTTGGGGGTTAGCTGGTAATAAATCGGCAATGGGTTCAATTAAGATGCTGTGCAGTTCTTGAAGGGTTGTTCCTTGTTCTTCTGGTGGGGCAAATTGCACGGTCAGACTTCTACCCCCAATACCCATTGCATAGCGACTGCGGGCAACAATTTCACCTAGAGAGGATTCTAATGAGGTTAGGTCAACTTGGCGAAAGGCGATGGCTCCCTTAGGTTGAACCACCCAGATATAGAGTTTGTGGTGTGTTCCTTTTAACTTGCCCTGACCGATAAATTCAGGGTCGGGGATGAGGGAGTATTCCACCAAAGTGGCTTCTTGTTCCCCAGCGATTTGTTGTAGTTCTGCAATAGTAGGCGGTTTGCTATCTCCTTGTAATAGGGTAATAAAAGGTCTCGCTCTACCTGCTTCTGCTGCAGCTAGAGCAGCAGGATATTGCTGTTGCTGCACTAAGATTTGTTGCAGTAAGTTGTAAGTGCGTACTTGAGTATCGAAGAGGGAAACCCGGTCCAAATCCTCTGTTAATTCTTCGTGTAAAGATGCTCTGAGGTCGATAGCTTCTTGTAAATGGGTAACAGCAGCTTCTAAGTTGTTTGCTTGCCATAAAGTATAGCCCAGGTTGTTGAGGATTCTGGCTTGAAGAGGGCGATCCTCTATTTGTTCAGCGATTTCTCTACTTTGCTGTTGGTATTTAATGGCTGAAGAATAATGCTTTAAATTAGCTTCTACCAGACCTATACCTGCTAAAGCGTTAGCTTCTACAAGCAAATCTCCTGTTGCAGTAGCTATTGCTTGAGCTTGTTGATAATATGCTTTTGCTGCAGCAAAGTTTCTTTGGGCGTGAGCTACCGATCCTAAATTATTTAACGCTTGTGCTTTGGCAGCACTGTTGTTGATTTGTTTAGCTAATTCAAGACTTTCCTTATAGTAGAGAGTAGCTTGGGAATAGTTCCCTTGATTGGAATAAATAGCACCGATACTGTTAGTTGCTTCTATTAATCCTGGGATATCTTCCATGGATTGGGCAATCTCCAGACTTTTGAGTTGTAATTCTAGGGCTATTTCGTAGTTTCCCAATCTTAATTGGACATTACCTAACCCTTGCAATACTTCTGCTTCTCTCTTTTTATTCCCTATTTTCTCCCAGATAGATAAAGATTGTTCGTAAGAGGCGCACTCTTTGCGGATCCCTTCGGGATCGCCCTTGCATAATTACCCAATTTTTCTTCATTATACCCCATAAATCCCTGAGAGAGAGCTTGGTATTCACTATGATTTATTGCTTCAGCGATTGTTAGAGCTTGTTGGAAATAATTAATTGCTGTGGAATAGTTTTTCAGCCCTTGGTAACTCGCTCCAATTTGACCTAAGGCCACTAATTCTTTCTTTAAGTTATTGCTCTGACGATAAAGTTGTAACGCTTGTTGAAAAGAAGCAATAGCCGCTTCAAATTGGCGATTTTGATATTCTAAATTTCCTTGTTGAAAGAAGCGTTTGGCTTCTATTTCGGTTGGGTTTTGCTTTTGTGCTAGAGGATTGAAATCTATTGCCCCTGTTTTTACAGGAAGTAGTAGGCCAAGAGTCAAAAATATAATGATTGTTAGTCCTTTGTTATTTTGTTGTTTGTTATTTTTTAATTTCAAACCTTTCATCTTACCACCAATTAATTTATCTCCTATCCAACAATCATGTAGCTAAGACTAAAGCTATTAGTAGGGTGCGTTCGTAACGCACCACACTAAATGGTAGATCTTCTCTATTTCCTATCCAACCAAGCAATTAAATCTTCACTAGTAGTAAAATCAAATTGCGCATCCGTTAACTCTTCTAACTCAGGAATAGACAAAGAACAAATTTGTTGCTCTACAGTAGGAGAGATAGTACCAAAACGTCGAGATAATAAACGAATTAATACAGAAGCCTTTCCAAATTGTTCTCCTTCTTGTTTACCTTCTTGTTTACCTTGCTGGAAACCCCTTTGTTCTCCTTTAGCAATCCCCTTTTGCAGAATATCTTGATAAATCACCGAACCTTCCATTAGTTCCTCCCGAAATAATTGACGAATTACGTCTCTCTTCTTTTTTCCTCTGCTTCCTCTGCGTCTCTGTGGTTAATTACATTAAAAACCTCTAAAACTGGATTATCTTGCTAATACTAAAGATTTTAATAGCTCCAAGTCCCCCAATGACTTGGGGGATAATGGTAGATCTTCTCTATTTACTATCCAACCAAGCAATTAAATCTTCACTAGTAGTAAAATCAAATTGCGCATCCGTTAACTCTTCTAACTCAGGAATAGACAAAGAAAAAATTTGTTGCTCTACAGTAGGAGAGATAGTACCAAAACGTCGAGACAATAAACGAATTAACACTGCTGCTTCTCCTTCTTGTTTACCTTCTTGTTTACCTTCTTGTTTACCTTGCTGGAAACCCCTTTGCTCTCCCTTAGCAATCCCCTTTTGCAGAATATCTTGATAAATCACCGAACCTTCCATTAGTTCCTCCCGAAATAATTGACGAATTACATCTTTATCAAATCGCAAACCTGCCAACACTTCTGCGGCAGCTGATATGCTTGTTTTCTCTTGTGTATCTTCTAGTTTAGCTACTTCCTCTGCTACTTGCTCCAACAAAGTTCTCGGTTCTTCACTGCGAGTTAAAGTTGCTAAAGGTAGCAATGCTGGATCAGCCAGGAAGGGAGCCGGATCTTCTTCCCAGAGACGAATCACCCGATAAGAATGGCTGGTATTTTGCTCAGAAAACTTATTTTTCAATACCTGCTCCGAGCTAGTCTCTTGTAAGAAAATAACAATTTGTTCGATTTCGCACCAATATTGTCCGTATAATAAAGTCCAATATTTCAGCATGCGATAATCCAGGGGTGGTTTAGAATAGGGTAAAGTTTGAAATTCTATCTGAGTGATTTTCTTATCTGTTTGTAGCAGGAGCAGGGCATCCGCTCGGATCGGTTCCGGGATTATTTCTGTTTTTAGAATAGAGACATTTTTTGGTTCTTCCTTCAAGAGCCAGCGAATAAAACTCTCTGCGTAGGTTTCCGCCAGGTATTTACATGTGTTATCGTAAGTCATGGTTTTTCTTTGTTTAGTTGTTTGTTTCTGATTTTATTTTACAGTAAAATCAGAAACTTTTACTCTCTTCCCAAACTAACTTATACTCAGATCTGAGATTAATGCTAAATTTTTGAAAAGAAACCCGGTTTCTTTGCAGCGAATTCTAGATTTTTAATTTCCATCAGCTCTTGTTGGGTTTCGTATCCTCAACCCAACCTACAATTTATCTTTCCTACTATCTATGATATGGCGATCGCCAACAACGAGCAATTAACAATTATTAGATTTTTTGGATTATTACAATATAGTGGTTTAGCACAGGTAAATCAGAATATTGTAACTGCAGTCCGTCAGGAGACTTTGACTACAGCGATAGATACAGTTCGACTCCGCGGTCCCTGCCCTTCGGCGACCCTCTGGGGCCGCGTAGTCGAAGGGCACTGCAAGCTGTGGTGGGCAGTGCCGCACCCTACTAAAAAACTATTTAACTCTCCACTATTACAGTTTAGAAGTGGGCAGTACTTCAACTGAGGCAGAAGATCTAGTTGCCTGCAACAATCTTTTTTGTTCTAAAATCTGCTCGATATCTTCCTCAGTTAAACTTTCCACATAATTAACTTTTACTTCTTCCAGCAACGCAACTAATAAAGATTCCATTTTCTCAATACTTTGTTTGCCTTGCATTTCCGAAGTAATAGATTTGCTGAAATTAGTCCCTAATGTTTCTAGCAATTCATCAAACACCTTATCTTCTTCAATTAGTGCTTTCAAAGTATCCTGCAGCACTTGATAGATTTGCTTGACTAATTGCTCAGTTAAATTCGCTTTAAACTCCTTCACTCCCGGTAAATTTTGCAGTCCTTGATAAGCGGTAGACTCGTCTACAACTTTACCAAGAGAATGCTTTAATAAAGCTTCTACATCCGGGCGTATTTTCGGCATCACGTCATTAACAATGAGATTTGACATTAACTTAAACAGTTCTGCTGTTTCATTAATATCGTTTAAATCGATATATTCCCGCTGATTTTGTTGGGCGAGAAAATCGCTTAATTGTCCTTGACGAATGGAATCTTGAACTTGATTTACTACTCGGATAACTACTACTTCTGTTAAATCTTCCGCAATACTCGCAACAAATCCTTGACTTGCTTGCTTTTGTATCCGGTGCAGGTCTATTAAACCTGCCTCACTTAAGCGAATCGTCACCGGAATTACCCGCAACCAACGAAAGAGAGGAATTAGTAGAAAAATGTCGTACCAGCGCCAAAGCATGGCATCAAACCAACTCAACCCAGCATGACGACGACTGATAAACCAGGTGCGAATTAAGAAATCACAGAGAAAGATCAGAAAAAATGGGAAGTCTATCAAGCCAAAATTATTGACAAATTCCCCATTCTCTCCCACAGGACGGAAATAGTTAGTTTCTATTAAAGGCTTAATCTGGCGATCGAAAAAATTTAATTGTTCTCGTAAACCATTTTTGTTCAAGTATTCTCTACTCCAAAACATCTGAAATGCTTCTTTGGATGATGCATCTTTACTGTTAAATACATGCAAGCGCATCTTATTCTTAATTCTTTCTAAAGTTCCTGTTTTATTGGCAATCTGAAAAGGATTGTCCTCTATCATGGAGATACTGCGAGACTGCAAATCTGTCAGAATCTGATCAATAACTTGCAAGTCTGATTCTTCGGTAATTTTCAGTGCTGATTGGCCAATGTTATTATCCAGGTCTTGTACTCTTTCCAAATAGTGCTTGGTACTACGGTTAGGTTCAATTCCTTTAACCCAGTCATACCAGTCTGTTACCCGCACTGGAAGAACTTTCAGGGGTTGTTGGGGAAACTCTTGCTCGAAAGTACCGATTTTAACCAAGAGCTGCACTCTACCCTGAAGCCAAAAATCTCGCAGGGGAATGTAACTCAAATCAAAGATTACTAACAGCAGATTTAGCAATGCTAGGAGAGCCATTCCTCTTTCAATTAAGAGAATCAGCGGACGTTTAGCAGATTTTCTTTTCAATGCGCTCATGATGGAGAATAAAGAGTTAAAAGGATAATTAACAATTTTCTCTTATTCACGAACCAACACGCCATTAAGAAAAATGTCTGCGATTCCTTCTGCCATTTCCTGCAGTGCTTGGGGAGAAGCTTCCGGATCGATAATGGTGCGATCAGAGAAACCAGCGATGGCAAACATACCCAAAAAGACCTGAGCCACAATTTTAGGATTCATGGGGCGATAAATACCACGGGCCATGGCTGTTTCAAAGAAAGCTTCTGCCACGTCGGTCATTTTCTCGATCGCCTCAGATTGAATTTTTTCCCGTAACTCAGGATGAAACTGAGCCTCCATAAAACAAACTCGCATCAAATCGTGACTTTCCTGCAACCGCAACATCCGCCGTCGCATCACCCGATCCACAGCCTTATAACTGCTCATTTCGCTCAGTTCCGTGAGTAAATCCGTCAAAATTTCTACCCAGCCGGCAGTAGCCACTTCAATTAAAATGGCCTTTTTGTTGGTAAAGTGGCGAAAGATAGTTCCTTCCGCCACCTGGGCTGCAGCAGCTAAATCCTTCGTCGTCGTACCTTCATAGCCTTGACGAGCAAACAAACGCAGGGCAGCTTGTAAAATGCGATTGCGGGTATTATCCCCTGTTCGATTTCCCGTAAGCGCTACTGAGTCCGGTTGGCGATTAAAAGCTCGCATAATAAGCAAAATGGGTAAATTTACCTTGACATCGTAGGCTTATTCTCTCCCAGGGATTATCGCCAAGAACTTATTTTTTAACAAAATTTGTTATTTTGGAGATTGGCAATCAATACTCGATCAAATATATTGCTTCTAATTTTGGACATTTGCGATCGCTGAAAAAAACTTGTTCTGGACCACCTCTTCTCATATTTCTTAGAGACTCAAATCTTGGATTTGCTGTAAGTCCAGTCCAGTCAACTGAGCGATTTGCTCTATACTCATGCCGCTACGAAGCAGATTCAGAGCCACTTCCTGCTTACCTTCTTGCTTACCTCGTTGTTCCCCCAGAGCAATACCTCGTTGTTCCCCCAGAGCGATACCTCGTTGTTCCCCCAGAGCAATACCTCTCTGTTCCCCCAAAGCAATACCTCGCTCTTGGACTTCCTTTTCCCATTCTAAATAAGCTTGTGACAGTGCCATAGTAAACTCCCTATCTGTCTGTTCGAGATTTGGATGAATTCTTTCTACGATTTTCCAAGTTGACAGTAATTTTAGCGCATCGTTTCGCTGGGAATCACCCTGGGGTAAGGCAAGTACTTCTTCTACTGCCTTAGTCTGAACTCGACCTTTTCCCTGAAGTCTGAACCAGAGAGTGTCTGGTTCAACCGGGAGATGGTGAATGACGATTATTGCGCTATTGTGTCCCCTGGGCAGCCAATAAACTCCTGGCGGCCAGTCTTCTTTAGTCTTGGCCGCAAATGCCTCTAGATAGTTATCACTGGCGGTGGGAGTTACGATCCACAGTTGTGGGGAGTCCTCTACAGCCTTAGCTTGTTTTGCTCTTTTCGCTCGACGGCGTAATTCCGCGGCATACCAAGTTCGTTTAAGCAAACAAATATTGGTGGCGAATAGGTTCGGAGCGTTACGATAGGTTTCAAAAACGCACCGACGCTGGATGATGATGCCTAGCAATCCTAAACTACTGTAATCTCCTGTAGGGTTCGGGCTGGGACTAAAGATAACGTCGATAAACAAAGACTCTCCAGGGACTTCTACGGAAGTCTCTACGCGACCAAAACTCTCATCAAGGAGGTGGTCGTACAGTTGCTTGGAGAGGGAATCAAACGGTTGAGTGGACAAGGAGCAAAACTTTTACAACAACTACATATACATATATAGCACGAAGCGAGCGCCTCCCAACAGATTTTTGGAAGACCTCAAATGTATCAAAGGCTCTTTATTTAGTTGTCACCACACTTTACTCGCTTCGCGCTATAGTATCAGCGGACAGTGCAGTAAGCTCAATACTGCCTCAGAGCCTCATTTGTCAATTAGAGACTCAAATCTTGGATTTGCTGTAAGTCCAGTCCAGTCAACTGAGCGATTTGCTCTATACTCATGCCGCTACGAAGCAGATTCAGAGCCACTTCCTGCTTACCTTCTTGCTTACCTTCTTGCTTACCTCGTTGTTCCCCCAGAGCAATACCTCGTTGCTCCCCCAGAGCGATACCTCGC
>JH611155.1 GCA_000252485.1 Prochloron didemni P4-Papua_New_Guinea
TCTTCTAGAAGGAAAGCTTGTTTTGCTCTTTTCGCTCGACGGCGTAATTCCGCGGCATACCAAGTTCGTTTAAGCAAACAAATATTGGTGGCGAATAGGTTCGGAGCGTTACGATAGGTTTCAAAAATGCACCGACGCTGGATTATTCTGCCTAGCAATCCTAAACTACTGTAATCTCCTGTAGGCTTAGGGCTGGGAGTAAAGATAACGTCGATAAACAAAGACTCTCCAGGGACTTCTACAGAAATCTCTACGCGACCAAAAATCTTATCAAGGAGGTGGTCGTACAGTTGCTTGGAGAGGGAATCAAACGGTTGACTGGACAAGGAGCAAAACTTTTACAACAACTACATATACATATATAGCACGAAGCGAGCGCCTCCCAACAGATTTTTCTCAGACCTCAAATGTATCAAAGGCTCTTTATTTAGTTGTCACCACACTTTACTCGCTTCGCGCTATAGTATCAGCTCCCAGTGCAGTAAGCTCAATACTGCCTCAGAGCCTCATTTGTCAATTAGAGACTCAAATCTTGGATTTGCTGTAAGTCCAGTCCAGTCAACTGAGCGATTTGCTCTATACTCATGCCGCTACGAAGCATATTCAGAGCCACTTCCTGCTTACCTTCTTGCTTACCTTCTTGCTTACCTCGCTGTTCCCCCAGAGCAATACCTCGTTGTTCCCCCAGAGCAATACCTCGTTGTTCGCCAAGAGCGATACCTCGCTCTTCGCCCAGAGCAATACCTCGT